>JBJTWS010000031.1:0-4785 GCA_046081905.1 Synechococcus sp.
CGGACAGACCAAGCTTCGGCTTGATCGTGCAACCCAGCAGGGGACGGCCGTACTTGTTCATCCGGTCGCGCTCGACCACGATGCCGTTCGGCGGACCCATGCAGGTCTTGATGAAGGCCATCGGGAAGCGGATGTCTTCCAGGCGCAGGTGGCGCAGGGCCTTGAAACCGAACACGTTGCCCACCAGGGAGGTGAGCACGTTGGTGATGGAGCCTTCCTCGAACAGATCGAGTGGATAGGCGATGAAGGCGTAGAACGACTCCTTGTCGCCGGGCACGTCTTCGATGCGGTAGCAGCGGCCCTTGTAGAAGTCGAGATCGGTGAGGAGCTCGGACCATACGGTGGACCAGGTGCCGGTGGAGGATTCGGCGGCCACGGCGGCAGCCACTTCTTCCTTGGGCACGCCTTCCTGGCCGGTGCACTTGAAGCAGGCCAGCAGGTCGGTATCGAGGGGGACGTAATCAGGAGTCCAATACGTGTCGCGGTACTCCTTGACCCCGGCGTCGTACTTCTTGCTCATGGGGGATCTCCGGTTGGGTCGGGATTAGGGAAGGTTCAGAGGGTCGGCGCTTCAGCGCCAGGCCGCTCAGTCCTTCGAGCCGACGAAGTTGCCGTTGCCCAGGGCAGGCTCCACCTCGCGGTGGGGGCGGGCAATGATGTGGGCGGCCACCAGGCCATCGCCCACGCGCTCGCAGGCATCGGCGCCGGCGCGGACGGCGGCGTTCACGGCACCGGTTTCACCACGGACCAGCACGGTCACGTAACCGCCGCCCACGAACTCGCGACCGATCAGGCGCACTTCAGCCGCCTTGGTCATGGCGTCAGCGGCTTCAATCGCCGGCACCAGGCCACGGGTCTCGATCATGCCGAGGGCGATGCCCATGGTTTCGTTAGCCATTACCTGCTCCTGAAGGAGGGGGTGGAATGTTCGCAGGCAACCATGGTCGCCAGCCGTGACCCCCGTCAAGCGTTCGGGCCCCACAGCGCCATCACCAATTCGAAGCTCACAGATAAGCGCAGCTGATCAGCGCCTCACAAATCGTTAGGCATTGCTTGATGCGACACCCACACGCGCGCCATCGCTCCTAGGGCGGCTTCGCTGGATCCCTGTGCTGGCCTGGCCTCAGAGCGCCTGGGCCTCGGAGACGAAGCCCACACCGCCGTAGTAGTCGAGCAGGGGCCTGAGGGCCGCGCGAATGCGCTCCAGCTCCTCGTCGCCGCAGAACACGATCACGTGGGCGTTGGCGCCGTAGCCACTCATCTCCATCGATTCCTGCACCTCGCCGCCCCGGCCGCTGCCGGTGACGTGCCGCAGCACCGAGTACCCCGGGGCCCCGGACTGGCGCAGGGCGTCACAGATCGCCCCCAGCTCCCGCTCCCCGAGCAGCAGGTCGAGCCGTTTCATCGAGGGGGTCCTCCCGGTGGATGCATCGCCGCCGTGCTGCGGCGCTCTCGCCTTCCTAGCCGGGAGCCGCCGGGATCCAGCGGTCCACCAGGGCCATGTATAGCGGGATACCCACCACGATGTTGAAGGGGAAGGTGACCCCCAGGGCCGTGGAGATGTAGAGGCTCGGATTGGCCTGCGGCACGGTCATGCGCATGGCGGCCGGCACGGCGATGTAGGAGGCGCTGGCACAGAGAACCATCAGCAGCAGCGCATCCCCCTGGGGCAGCCCCAGCAGCCGGGCCAGCACCAGCCCGATGCCGGCATGGACCAGCGGGGCCAGCACCGCAAAGCCGATCAGGAAGGGTCCGGCGCGGCGCAGATCGTGCAGCCGCTGAGCCGAGACGATCCCCATATCCAGCAGGAAGAAACTCAGGGCGCCGTAGAAGAGCTTTTCGGTGAAGGGATCCATCTTCTCCAGACCCGCCGGACTGAAGGCGGCCACCAGATAGCCGATCAGCAGACTGCCGATGAGAAGGAATACCGAACCATTCAGGAAAGCCTCCCGCAGCAGGGTGGGCCAGCCGATGGTGCGGCGGTTGCCCCCCTCCGGCACGGCCGCCAGTTTCACCAGCAGCAGGCCCACAATGATCGCCGGAGATTCCATCAGGGCCAGGGCGGCCACCATGAAGCCATCGAAGCGCACCTCCAGCACGTTGAGGAAGCCCTCGGCCGTGATGAAGGTCACGGCGCTGATGGATCCATAGGCCGCAGCCACGGCGGCGGCGTTGTAGGCATCCAGCCGGCTTCGCAGCACCAGGAAGCTGGTGATCGGCACCAGCATCGACATCAGCACCGCTGCAGCGATGGTGAGCACCACCTGCTGCCCCAGGCCGCTGTGCTGCAGCTCCATCCCGCCCTTGAAGCCGATCGCCAGCAGCAGATAGAGCGAGAAGAGCTTCGGCAAGGGCGCGGGGATCTCCAGGTCGGAGCCCAGCAGCACCGCCAGGATTCCGAGGAAGAAGAACAGCACCGGCGGAGACAGCAGGTTCTGCAGCACCAGTCCGGTATCCATGACCCAGCCGTCGTCGGGGATTCCGCAGCGTACGCAGCGAGGCCGCACCAGCTCCGCGAGCGGCGGCTGGAGCGCTCGCGTCAGGGAGTCCTGAAGCGGCGGCCCCTGCCCCTGGCCGCCTGGCTCCGGGCTCCTTAGCGTCTCGCCCATAGGCGCACCCCTGGAGGAATCCGGGGGGTGGAATGTTCAACCCCGCGCTTCCCCCGGCCTGGGCCCCTGCCCCGGGTCGCTGTTCCGCCGCTGCGATTGCCCACGACCGAATCCTTCCTTCCCCGCTCTCTCACCCCGGCGCTTCCCGGCTCCACTGAGCCGCCGAATCCGCGCTGCAGCACAATGGCGCCCGTCCGCCCGGCCCCTCGCCTCAGCGGACCGACATTGCTCTGCCGTGCGTTGATCGGAGTTTCCGCCCCCCATCTCCCCGTGCTGGTGATCGCCAGTGGCAATCCCCACAAAGTGGAGGAAATCACCGCCATGCTCCATGCGGTGGATCTGGAGGTGCGCCAGCAGCCCGAGGGTCTCTCCATCGAGGAAACCGGTCGCACCTACGCCGAGAACGCCGCCCTCAAGGCGAGCGCGGTGGCGGAACTCACCGGCTGCTGGGCCCTGGGCGACGATTCCGGCCTCGAGGTGGACGCCCTCGGCGGCGCACCGGGCCTCTACTCCGCCCGCTACGCCCCCACCGATCGGGAGCGGATCCACCGGTTGCTGCACGAACTGGGCTCCAGCCCCTACCGCAGCGCCAGCTTCAACAGCGCCATGGCCCTGGCCGATCCCTCCGGCCGGGTGGTGGAGCGGGTGCACGGCATCTGCCGGGGGGAGATCCTCACCGCCCCCCTGGGCCACAGCGGCGGCTACGACCCGATCTTCTGGGTGCGGGAGGCGGGCATGAGCTACGCCCAGCTGCCCCGCCACCTGCGCGAGAAGCTCGGCAGCCGCGGCAAGGCCGCCCGCCAACTCGCCCCCGGCCTGCTGCGACACCTCGGGGTGCACACCGCCTGAGCCGCTGCAACGGCCCCAGCGGCCGGGTTCAGCTCAGCGGACGCTGTCGTTGATGTGGGCCACGGCCCGCATGGCGGCGGCGGCGGCCTCCTCCACATCCCCCTCGCGGCCCGCCAGGGTGAGGCGCCCGAAGGCCCCCACCGCCTTCACGTCCACCACCGTGATGTTGGAGGCCTTCTCGGCCTCATTGGCGGCGATCAGCACGTAGCCAGCCGGCTCGGTTTCGAGAATGAACATGCTCATGCCGGCTTGGATCATTGAGCCACGCCGGTTCAAACGGTTGATCAACACCGCGTGATCCGGCGTGATGGCCCGGATGATCTCGGTCCAGGTGACCTCACAACGGCTGCGCTGAGCGATGCTGCTGCCGATCGCCTCCAGCACCACCTCGCCGGAGTGCAGCACATTGCTCTGATCGCGGTGATACATGGCGATCGAGCCGAAGGCCCGCTCCACCACCATCTGGCCGAGCCGCACGGTGCTGGCCTTCAGGGCGATATCGGTGACGCGGTGGACGGCCATGCCGGGGGACACCTCCAGCCAGAGGCAGGCATCTCCCGGGATCGGCAGAAACCCCTGGGACACCGTGCCCATGTAGGCCGCTAACTGGGGTTGGAGCGAATCGAGAAACACATAGGTGCGCAGCTCGATCGACTGCACGTGACTGCTCTGGCCGGCAAAGCGCCGGCCCTCGCTGTCGGTGGTGATCACACAGCTGGCACCGCTCTCGTCGCTGCTGCGGGGCGTGCTGATTTCCGTGCCGGTGATCTGGGGCCTGCCGCTCCCAAGCGCGGCACGACGCCTGATCACGGCCCTGTCCTCTGTGCTGAAGGAGCGAGCGTTCGATTGCATCAGGCGACGGACCGCTGCCTCCCTAACGACCGACCGGGGCTGAAAAGGCTGCTGTGCAAGGCACCAGCCGCAGGTCCCGAACTGCCGGGATCCTACCCGCTGGCTTTGCCCCATCTCCGCAGTTAAGGCCTCGACGGCGCGGAACCTGGGCAGGATCCATCAGCAATGCCGATCGGGTTGATGAGCCGAACCAGGCTGGGATCCAGCCGAATGGCGCACTGGAGCAAACCGTGGCCGGAGCTAGGGCGCCGGTTGTCGCCTGACGACGACTGTGGCGCCACCGACGATGCTTGCCAGAACCAGGAACCATGGCGCTGATTGGGATGGTGATCAAGGCCTGAGGGGCTGATCAGGACTCGGATTTGACCCCTTCAATGCGATCTTCGATCTCCTGATAAATCTCCTGCAGTTGGGCGATGTTCTGATCACTGGTTTCCCAGTAGCCACGGCCATGCACCTCCAGCAGGGTGCCGAC
>JBJTWS010000032.1:0-2677 GCA_046081905.1 Synechococcus sp.
CGACCTGGTCTATGGACAGCCCTTCCGCCTGCCGTCGGAGCTGATCTTCGTGATGCGCGCCCTCTCCACCTTCGAGGGCGTCGGCCGCAGCCTCGATCCCGGCTTTAGCCTGGTGGCGATTGCCCGTCCCTACCTGCTGCCCCTGATGACTGCCAGCGGGTCCGGCCCCAACGATCTGATCAACGAACTCGGCCGCCAGGCCGCCGAGGTGGGCAGCCGTGCCCTCGGGATTCCGAGGCGGCTGGATGAGAGCCTCTCGCGCATCGAGCAGGGCGACCTGCAGGTGCAGATCCGCGCCGGCGAAACCGACCGGCTGCTGCGGCGGCTGGCATTGGCCCAGCAGAGCGCCGGCCAGTCGTTCCTGCTGGGGGGGCTGGCGGTGGCGGCGGCCCTGCTGGCGGCGAGCTCCCGGCCGCTCCTGGTGGCGGTTCCCCTGGTGCTGGGCCTGCCGGTGGCGGCCGGCTGGCTGAAGCTGCAGGGCCGCCTGCAGCGCGATGGCCGCCTCGATCAGATCCAGGGCAATCGGGGCTGAATCCCCAGGGCCCATCAGCCCAGGAACGCCGCCGCCAGCACCACCAGCGCCAGGGTGAGGCAAGCCACCAGAACAGGGCATGCCTGGATCAGGCCGAATAGATTCACAGACTGAGGAATACCCAGGGAATCCTTCAGCCGGCACATGGCATCTTGAATGGTTCGAAGCAACGGCATCCTCAGGAATCGAGCCAGGTGAACCTAACAGTTGCTGCCCGCCTGATTCTTGTCATTTGCTGCTCTTCGCCGCATACATGGAGCCGTCGGCTTCGCTCCAGGTCTGCTCCAGGCTGGTGGTCGGCTGGCTGAGACTGGCGCCGATCGAGGACTGGATGGAATGGGCCTCCAGGGCTCTGCGCAGGCGGCGGAGGCATTGCTGCAGCCCCTCTGGTGAGGGATTGATCAGCAGAAGGCCGAACTCATCGCCACCGAGACGAGCCGCAACATCAACCTCTCTGGCTGCGTTGCGCAGCACTGTGGCGGTCTGGATCAGGACCTGATCCCCCTTCTGGTGCCCCTGGGTGTCATTGATCTGCTTGAAGCCATCGAGGTCAATCACCACCACCGCGTAGGTATGGGCCTCGCGCTGCCGCAGTTGATCCGCCCGCAGCAGAGCCTCATCCCAGGCTCGACGGTTGGCCAGCTGGGTCAGATCGTCCGTGCGGCTCTCGCGGCGCAGAGCTTCATTGAGAACCAGCAGCTTCAGCTGGGAATAACGGCTGATCAGCACCACGATCATGGTGGCGCCGAGGCCCATCGTGAAGGCCAGGGCGGCAGCCCTGCGGGAGATGCGATCGATCGCCGAATGATCCACGCTCACCTGGATGGCGAGATTGCCATTGGCAAAGGGCATCCAGGGTCCGTGGTCGAGTTTCTGGTCGCTGGCCATGCGGTGGGAGACGGGCGCCCGTTCTGTCTCGCTGCTGTCCGCTCCTGCCCCCGGGCCGGCCTCGCGCAGCGTGATGTCGACGCTCATGGGGATGCGGTGAGGCTCGTGACCGGCGGATGCGTGCCCCTCCAGGTCACCGACACTCTCCACCAGCCTGTGGATGTCGGTGCCGGCCAGGACCATGGTGCGGCTCCCGTCCGGCCTGGTCCAGGGGCCGAGGGCATACACCAGCTCCTGTCGGGCCTCCGGCTGCATCCCGGGCGGTACCAGCGGAAAGACCCGCGTCTGCTGGCGTAACTCCTGCAGGCCATGGTCCGCACATGGCTGGCTGTGCGATGGATGGGGTTGGCGGCCAGCCCTCCTCCGGGGGCCAGGCCCAACCAGCCGGGCCAGGCCGATCCCAGAGATCGCCTGCGACACCAGAGCCGACGGCGGTTGCTGGAGCAGGCGGTTGCTCTGGCCATCCAGGTTGAGCATGGAGATCCGCACCAGTTCGCCGGACTGGGGTGCGGCACCCTCTCCGAGGCCGCTCCTGGCCATGGCCAGCCGCGTCAGCACCGAATCATTGGCGGTGCAGAAGGCCGCCTCCAGATGCAGGCTGCTGGCGGCGGCCACCGATTCCAGGGGCTCATACAGCAGCTCATAGGTGGCCAGCGCTGCGCCGAGGGAGATGACGATTCCCAGGCTGCCCAGCGCGTAGCAGAGGCGGGTGCACCCTTAGAGCTCCAGCAGACGGGGGGCGTCTGGGGACGCGAGCCGGGGTTCCGACGGCGTGCGCGACCGGTGCTGGCGAAGGGCCCAACTCCCCATCTGCTGCGGTTGCCCTCAGGCCTTGCCGCGGGGGCCGCGGTCCACGGCGCCGGCGTAGACGGCCTGGGTGCCGAGCTCGTCCTCGATCCGCAGCAGCTGGTTGTACTTCGCCACACGCTCCGAGCGGCTGAGGGAGCCGGTCTTGATCTGGCCGGCCCGGGTGGCCACCGCCAGGTCGGCGATGGTCACGTCCTCGGTTTCACCGCTGCGGTGGCTGATCACGCTGGTGTAGCCGGAGCGGCCGGCCAGGTCGATCGCCTGTAGGGTTTCGGTGAGGGAGCCGATCTGGTTCACCTTGATCAGGATCGAGTTGGCCACGCCGCGGTCGATCCCCTGCTGCAGCCGCTCGGTGTTGGTCACGAACAGGTCGTCGCCCACCAGCTGCACGGTGGGGCCGAGCTTCCGGGTGAGCAGATCCCAGCCTTCCCAGTCGTCTTCCGCCAGGCC
>JBJTWS010000033.1:0-12867 GCA_046081905.1 Synechococcus sp.
CCCTGCTGCGGGCCGTGATCGCCACCGCCAGCAACGACCATCGCCTCGGCGCCAACGAGGCCCCGCCCGCGATCATCTCGGTGTATCTCGGCAGCCAGCTCGAGGATGTGTTCAACCAGATCCGCGAGGGCCGTCTGAGCAGCTCCTCCATCGGCGGGATGATGCAGTTCGGCGTGGATACCCTCCCCGAATTCCCCCGCGACGCCGGCGACCGCAACCGCACCTCGCCCTTCGCCTTCACCGGCAACCGCTTCGAGTTCCGTGCCGTGGGTTCCGGCCAGTCCGTGGCGGGTCCGCTCGTGGCCCTGAACACGATCATGGCCGATTCCCTCCGCTGGATGGCCGATCAGCTAGAGGGTCGCCTCTCCTCCGGCACGTCCGTGGAGGAGGCCTCCCTGGCGGTGCTGAAGGAGGTGATGGAGCGCCACGGCAACGTGGTGTTCGGCGGGGATGGCTACTCCTCCGAGTGGCACCGCATGGCCGTCGAGGAGCGGGGTCTGGAGAACCTGCGCACCACCGCCGATGCCCTGCCGGTGCTCTGCCGCGACAGCGTGCGTGACCTGTTCGTGAATACGGCCGTTCTCACCCCGGTGGAGCTCCAGAGCCGCTTCGAGGTGTACGCGGAGCAGTACATCCTGGCGATCGAGGTGGAGGCCAAGGTGGCGGTGCAGATCGCCCAGACGCAGGTCTACCCCGCCGCGATGCGTTACCTCGGTGAGCTGGCCGGTTCCCTGCAGCTGCAAGCCTCCATGGGCCTGCAGGTCTCTCCCGAGACCCAGAACGCCGTGGCTTCCCTCAGCCACAAGCTGATGGAGACCAGCTCCCGGCTGCAGGCGGCGATCGAGGCTCCGGCCCACGGCACCGAAGCCCACATGCGCCACTGCGCCGACACCCTGATGCCCCTGATGGGTGAGCTGCGGGAGGCCGTGGATGGCCTCGAGTCGCTGGTGGACGACAACCTCTGGCCGCTGCCCTCCTACCAGGAGATGCTGTTCGTGCGCTGAGGCGCGCGCTGCGGGCGGCCCCCGGCTTCGGTCGCGGGTCGCCCATCCAGCCTTGACAGAGCGGGTGAACGCCGGACTATCGGAAGATGTCGTGAAGGTGACAGTCTGCAGCTGTCACAGAGGCCATGATTACGAGTGGCCTCTGTTTGTGCTTGTCGATGTCTGCTTCGATGTCGCCTGCCAATGCCTCCGCTTCACCGTCTTCCCGCCAGGGCTTTTCCCGCATGGCTCCGCGCCCGGCGGACCGGGGCAGCCCCTTTTCCGTCGTGAGCCCCCGCCAGTACCGGCTGGTCGATGTCCAGGGCCTTCCCCATCCCGTCCTCGACGACCTCTACGACTCCCTGGAGTCGGCCTGGTCCGAAGCCATGAACTGGTGGCAGGAGCGGGGAGGATCCCCGGCCGGCCCCGTGGGTATCGGCGTGGAAGTGAGTACCAACAACGGCGACTGGCGAACCCTCCGATACCCAGGCTGCTGAACGCCCCGGAGGGTGAGCCTCAGTACCAGTCGACCGAATAGATCCGCAGGGTGGCCGTTCCCACGGGGGAAGCCACGGGGTTGTCACCGGCCGGTAGTGCCTCCACCTGAAACAGATAGATGTCGGCCTGGCTGGGATTGTGCCAAGGAACCAGCACAACGGTGAACCGGCTGCCCGGGGATACCGGCTCGGGGAACCGCAGGGTGAAGCGCCGTAGATCCGGATCGAACCGGGCCTCCACGGGAATCGGCGCCCCCTCCTCGCGGGGTTCCCCCAGAAAGGCCTTGGTGCGTTCGGCGCTGAAGGGAAACTGCCAGTCGGCGCCGCGGGTCTGCTGGATCGTGAGGCCGTCGAGGCTGGCTCCGGCGTCCTCCGGCAGGGTGAGAGTGAAGTAGTACTCCGCCCGGCGCTCGAACACGTTGGTGAGATAGCTGCGCAGGTCCACCTTCCAGGGGGCCCGCACGAACACGGTCGATCCCTTCAACTCCAAGGCCCCCGCCGGCAGCGGCAGGCCCAGGCTGAGCAGGGTGGCCACCAGCGCAGGCCACCGCTGACGGCGTCCGCCTTGGCGCCATCGCGGCCTCATCCCGCTGCTCCCACCTGCACGCCCTTCCAGAAGGCCACACGCCCGCGGATCGCTTCGGCCGCCTGTTTCGGCTCCGGGTAGGTCCACACGGCGTTGGCATTCACCTGGCCCTCCACCACCACATCGAAGTAGTGGGCTTCCCCCTTCCAGCCGCAGTGGCTGCGGTGGTCCGACGGCCGCACGTAGCGGTGATCCAGGGACTCCAGCGGGAAGTAGGCGTTCCCCTCCAGGGTCACGATGTCGTCGCTGCTGGCCAGAACCTGGCCGTTCCAGCGGGCTTCCATGGGCTGATCTCCGTTGCCTGGAGTCTGGTCCATCGCACCGGTGGACCGGGGATGGGCGCTTCCCCGGAGCGCTTCAGGCAGCGATGGCCTCCAGGAAGGGCCGCGGATCCTGGTCGCGCCGATGCTCTAGGGCGAGGGCCACGGGCGAGGCCACGGCGCCGGCGGGATCCGCCTGGGCCGTGGTCTCCAGGGCAGTGCGCAGCAGGCGGGCTGCAGGGAGCGACATGTCCCGCGGAACGGAGATGCGATCGCGCAGATAGCGCAGGCCGCCTGAGCTCCCCGGTGGCGGCGGGCAGACCACTGTTCCCATCAAGGTGGTGAGGGCGGCCTGCAGGGCCGGCTCGAAGGCTGTCCCCAGCGGATTGCGCCGCACCAGGGTGGCGCGGTGCCGCAGCACCCGCCCCAGGGCCTCGGAGGCTGCCCCGTTGGGCAGCGGCTGGGAGCTTTCCGGGTCCGGCTCCGCGATCGGCCAAGGGCCCTGGTCGATCCGTTCCGCGATGCGCCGCTGCTCGGGGGTGCCACTGGGGTAGCAGCCGCCCATCTGGGGCGGCAGGTCGTGGGCGTGGGTGTGGATGTCGCTCTGGGTGCCGCGGTAGGTCGCCCGCTGCTCGAGGGCCTGGAACCAGCGGTCGATGGCGGGGTGCTCGCGCCGCACGCCGTAGCCCTTGTAGTAAAGGAGGCTGGCGTTCATCCGCTCCAGGTAGGGCACGAACACCACATCCGCGCTGCTGAGCTCCCCCAGGAAGAAGGGGCCCGGCCCCGCCGTGAGCGCCTCCTCCATCGCCACGGCCCAGCGGCGGAAACCCTCCCGTCCCCGCTGCTCGTGGCCTTCGCCGCGCCCCGGGGTGCAGAGCCACTGGCACCAGGCCCGGAACAGGAGCCGCTCCAGCTGGCGCAGCGGCAGCACCCGAGGGTCGTGGAGGCTGGCCACCAGGCTGCCAAAGGCGTTCTCGAGGGCCTCCAGAATGCGATCGCTCTCGGTGATCACCCGCCCGTCGAGCTCGAGGGCGGGCAGCATCCCGGAGGGCACGAGGCGGCGATACCAGGTCTCCTTCTCGCCGTAGCAGAACATCGTGACCTTGCGGATCCGGTAGGGGATCCGCTTCTCCTCGAGCCAGAGCCACGCCTTCTGGCAGTAGGGGCACCAGGCGTGGTGATCGCGGTAGAGGGTGACCCGCACGCTCTCTTCCCCCTGGCCGAAGAGCCGCAGCAGCGCCTGGGCATTGGTGGGCCCCTCGATCCGGTCCGGCTCCGGCGCGGCCAGCTCCTGCAGCTCCTCCCAGGGGAGCGGGTGGGAAGCGGCCAGGGTCATGGGGACAGGCTTGGTGGCGGGAGAGGCGATCCTGGCGCACTCGCGCCGCCGCCGAGGTGCTGCTTAGGGTTGGTCTTGCGGAGTTCTGTTTTCTCCATGTTCGACGCCTTCACCAAGGTCGTGGCCCAAGCCGACGCCCGCGGCGAATTCCTCAGCGCCGGCCAGATCGACGCCCTGGCGGCCATGGTGTCCGAATCCAACAAGCGGATGGACACCGTCAACCGCATCACCTCCCAGTCCTCGCGGATCGTGGCCAATGCCGCCCGCGACCTGTTCGAGCAGCAGCCGGCCCTGATCGCCCCCGGCGGCAATGCCTACACCCACCGCCGCATGGCCGCCTGCCTGCGCGACATGGAGATCATCCTCCGCTATGTGACCTACGCGATCTTCACCGGCGATGCTTCGGTGCTTGAGGATCGTTGCCTCAATGGCCTGCGGGAGACCTACCTGGCCCTGGGTGTGCCTGGCGCCTCGGTGGCGGAAGGTGTGCGCAAGATGAAGGACGCCGCCATCGCTATCGCCAACGACCGCAACGGCATCACCGCCGGAGATTGCTCGGCGCTGATGTCCGAGGTGGGCACCTACTTCGACCGCGCCGCTGCCGCCGTGGCCTGAGTCGGGCCTCGACTCCACCGGAAGCCCCCAGAGAGACAACGCTCTCCGGGGGCTTTTTCTGTGGGCGGCTCAGAGCAGGGTGGCGTCGCCCTGCTCGCCGGTGCGGATGCGGATGGAGTTCTCCACGTTGCTGAGGATGATCTTGCCGTCGCCGATCTCGCCGGTGTGGGCCTTGCTGCGCAGCACCTCCACCACGTTGTCGGCCATGGCGTCGGTCACCACCAGGGTGAGCATGACCTTCTGCAGAAGCCGGGCCTCGAGCTTCACGCCGCGGTAGACCTCGGTGTGGCCCATCTGCTTGCCGAAGCCCTGCACGGTGGTGACGGTCATGCCGTTGATGCCGAGCTCCACCAGGGCGTCCTTGACCGGATCGAGTTTTTCCGGGCGGATGATGGCCTGAATCTGTTTCAAGGATCGGGGGGCTGCTTTGCCCTCTATTTAGGCAAGGGTCCGGCGCTCCTGTGTAGCGGATGTTGCCAGTTGCAACGGCCTGCACCGCGTGACGCCCCTGTGCGGCGGCAATGGGGCGTCAGCCGGCAGGGGAGCCGAGAGGGAAGGCCTGGCCACGGATTGGCGATTTGGTAGCGGTCGACACCAGCCAAAGGTTCATCCGTGAGCACTGTCAAGCTTCATGGAAGCACCTCGTGCCTTCCGCACCGTGCAGCCTCTGGCAGCCTCCGCTCTTTCCGCGTCTTCAACGCTCCATGACAGTTGCTCCGCACGCCCCCAGACGACGCGCCCCGCGACGTCTGCAGGAGGCGAGTCTGACTGAGGCCCCGGCCCTGCTCCTGCGCAGCATCCGTAGCCTCACCTCCCAGCGCGGCCTGATCTGGCTGGCCTGCGTGCCCCTGGCCCTCTTCGGCCTGGGGGTGTTCAACCTCTCCGCCCATGCCGCCGAGCTACCCGAGCTCACGCCGGCGTTCCTGGCGAACAACCTCTTCATCTTCGTCTGCGCGATCCTGGTCATCTTCATGAATGCCGGGTTCGCCATGGTGGAGGCGGGCATGTGCCGGCAGAAAAATGCCGTCAACATCCTGCTCAAGAACCTGATTGTCTTCGCTCTCGCCGCCAGTGCCTACTGGCTGATCGGCTACTCGCTGATGTACGGCGATCCGGTCGTTCCCGGCTGGCTGTTCATCAAGAGCACCTTCTTCTTCTTTGATCCGGCCGTCACGCCGGACATGGTGAAGGATGGTGGCCTGGTGCCCAGCGTGGATTTCCTCTTCCAGGTGGCCTTCGCCGGCACGTCCGCCACGATCGTGTCCGGTCTGGTTGCTGAGCGGATCAAGTTCAAGGAGTTCGTCTGGTTCTCCCTGATCCTGGTGGCCTTCATCTATCCCATCGCCGGTTCCTGGAAGTGGAACGCCGAGGGCTGGCTGAACAAGCTCGGTTTCATCGACTTCGCCGGCTCCACCCTCGTGCACTCCGTGGGTGCCTGGGCCGGTCTGGTGGGCGCGATCATCCTCGGACCCCGCATCGGCAAGTTCGTGGGAGGCAAGCCACAAGCCCTGCCCGGCCACAACCTCGCCATCGCCACCTTGGGCTGCCTGATCCTCTGGATCGGCTGGTACGGCTTCAACCCCGGCTCGGTTCTGTCCATGAACGAGACCGTTCCCTACGTGGCTGTGACCACCACCCTCGGAGCCGCCGGCGGTGGGATCTCGGGCACTCTGTTGTCCGCCATCCGGGGCGGTAAGCCCGACCTCACGATGACCATCAACGGCATCCTGGCGGGTCTGGTGGGCGTGACCGCTGGCTGCGATGGCTACTCAATGGTCGGTGCCTGGGTCGTCGGCTTCTTTGCCGGTGTCCTCGTGGTCTTCTCCGTGTCGATCGTCGACGGACTGAAGATTGATGATCCGGTCGGCGCCTGGTCTGTCCACGGCACCTGCGGCATCTGGGGAACCTTGGCGGTGGGCCTGTTCAACGAGAGCAGCGGCCTGCTCTACGGCCACGGCTTCAATCAGCTGGGTCTTCAGATCCTTGGCGCTGTCTGCTATGCCATCTTCGCCATCGTGACTTCCCTGATCGTGTGGTCTATCCTGGGCGGCCTCACCGGCGGCATCCGGGTGACCGAGGCGGAGGAAGTGGAAGGTCTGGATATCGGCGAGCACGGGATGGAGGCCTATCCCGATTTCGCCGCTGCCGCCAAGTAACTCCTACGGCCAAACAACCGTGGCCGGCTGATTCCTGGCCCCTCCTGATCAGGGAGCAGCCGTTTCCCAATCAAAACCCCCGGCCACTGCGGTGACCGGGGGTTATTTGCTGACTTCTCTGGATGGTTGCTGGCATCGCCGGCTGGACCGTGGGGGGAGCGCTCCCCGCGTTCAGCCCGCTTCTTCCTCGTCTTCCAGCAGCATCTGCTGGAATGCCAGGTAGAGATCCATGCCTTCGGCGGCCTCGGGGTCGCGGCGGCCCTTGCGGCCCTTGGAGGGGGTGGTTGCCGCCGGTGAAGCTGCCGCTGGTTTCTGGCTTTGCGTTCTCTCGCTTTCGAGCTGACGGAGCCGCTCCATCAGGTGGGGCGGCACCGTTCCATCGGGGCTCACCCGCATCAGTTCGCGGAAGAGCTCCTCCGGGTTCTCCTCGGTTTCCACCCGGTGGCGCCGTTCGGTGGCCTTCGGAGCCGCCGCCGGCCGTGGTTCGGGTGGCGGCAGCCGCTCGGGCAAGCGTCTGCCCAGTTCACGCAGCCGCTCGAGGCTGTGGGAATCGAAGCTCATGGTCGTCAGCAGCCGAGGGTGTCGCGGGTCTCCCGGCCGGTGCGGGGGTTTGTGCCGGCGGCGGTGGCACAGAGGGCCTTGCGGGCATCGGCCCGCAGGGGAACGTTTGTGAAGTCCGCCCCCTCCACCAACACCCCCTCAAAGCGGGTGTTGAAGGCAAAGGCATCCTCCAGGATGGCGTCCCGCAGATCCGTGCACTGGAACACGGCCGAATCGAGGGTGGCCTCCCGCAGGTCCGCCCCCTGGAAGTTGGCGTCCTGCAGCTTCGCGCCGAACAGGCTGGCGCCCCGCAGGTCAGCGCCGCTGAAGTCGGCGTCGCGGAGGTTCGTGAGGTTGAAGGTCACGGCCTGGAGGTCGGCCCCGTGGAAATCGGCGCCGATCAGCACCTGCTTGGCGTAGTCCATCGCCGCCGCGGCGGGTCCGCACCATCCCAAAACGAGCAGCCCCAGCGCCCAGCAGCCCAGCAGGCTCCCCAACCAGCCCGTCATGGAAGCTCTGCCGGATTTTCTCCCCGCCGCGGCGCCCGTACGTCCAGCCGCTGAACACATGGGATGCAGGCGGATCGTGGCCATGGCGAAGGGGCAGAGACGCCAACCCTAGGAAGCGCTCTTCAGCCCGCCGCCGCCCGCGGGGAATCCTTCCGGGGCCTGGCCCTGCCTGCATGGATTCTCTCCCCCGACGGCGTGCGGCCGCCGCCGCCCAGGGGGGCCGCCTGGCGGAAGACTGGGCCGCCCGATTGCTGCAGCGCCGCGGCTGGCTTCTGCTGGAGCGCAACTGGCCGTGCCGCTGGGGGGAGCTCGATCTGGTGCTGGGCAAGCCGAGGCGGCTGCTGCTGGTGGAGGTGAAGGCGCGCCGCCGGGCCGGGCCCGATGGCGGGGGTGTGGCGGCCTTCGATCCGGCCAAGCGCCGCCGCCTGGCCCGCGCCTGGGGCTGTTGGCTGGCGGGCCATCCCCAGTGGGGCGGCTGCGGGGTGGAAGTGGCGCTGGCCCTGGTACCCCTGCCCGTGGGCCGGGCGCCGGTGCGCTGGCTGCGGGTGCCGGATCTGCCCGGGCCAGGCCCTTAGGGGGCCGGGGCAGGGGCGGATGCCGGTGGGTCCAGGGTGTACTGCACCGAGCAGCGGTAGCGGGTGTTGTCGAAGCCCACGCCGAACGACTCACAGCGGTGGCCCGTGATCGTGGCGCCCACCGGCACCTGTTGCCGCGCCCGCTGGAGGGCGTTCTCCTTGTTCCAGACCGATTCGGCGGTTTCACTGCCGGCCCGGGCCGGCAGGGGCTGGAGCAGGGCCCACCAGCCCAGCCCCGCTGCCACGGCCACCGAGAGGGCGCGGCCAGAAACCAGAGGGCCTGGGGGGAGAGACAGGGCCATGCGGGGCACCATCGGCTGGCTCCGGCATAGCCAGATCGCCCCCGCGGGGCAGCAATCTGGGGGCATCCGCGGCTCCGCCATGTCCTTCGCCGCCCATCGGGCCCGCAAGCGCTTCGGCCAGCACTGGCTCCGCGACGCGGCGGTGCTGCAGCAGATCGTGGCCGCCGCCGAGCTCACGCCCGAGGATCGGGTGCTGGAGGTGGGGCCGGGCCGGGGGGCGCTCACCGAACGCCTGCTGGCCTCGCCAGCGGCCCGTGTCCAGGCGGTGGAGCTGGACCGGGACCTGGTGGGGGGCCTGCGGGAGCGCTTCGGCCAGGAGCCCCGCTTCTGCCTGATCGAAGGCGATGCCCTGGCGGTGGCCCTGCCCCCGGCGGAGAAGGTGGTGGCCAACATCCCGTACAACATCACCGGGCCCCTGCTGGAGAAGCTGGTGGGGCGCCTCGATCGCCCCGTCGATCCCCCCTACCGGCGGCTGGTGCTGCTGGTGCAGCAGGAGGTGGGGGAGAGGATCTGGGCCGAACCCGGCAGCAGCCCCTACTCGGCCCTCAGCGTGCGCCTGCAGCTGCTGGCGCGCTGCCGCAGCGTCTGCGCCGTGCCGCCCCGCTGCTTCCAGCCGCCCCCGAAGGTGAACTCCGAGGTGATCGCCCTCGACCCTCTGCCGGTGGAGCAGAGGCTGAGCCCCTCCCTGGCCCGCGGCGTGGAGGGGTTGCTGCGTCGCTGCTTTGCGGCCCGCCGCAAGATGCTGCGCAACAGCCTCGCGGGTCTGCTCCCCGCCGCGGAGCTGGGCGCCCTGGTGGAGCCCCTGGGCATCGACCTGCAGAAGCGCCCCCAGGACCTCACCCCGGCCCAGTGGGTGGCCCTGGCCGGCGCCCTCGAGCAGCAGCGCGGGGCGGCCGCTGGATCCATGGCCCCCTGAGCGGGCTCCTGCAGACTCGCCCGCAGTGCCTGCGGCGCCCCTGCCGCCCCCCTTCGCCATGGCCGAGCTCACCGTGCGGGCCCCCGCCAAGATCAACCTCCACCTCGAGGTGCTCGGCCTGCGGCCCGACGGCTTCCATGAGCTGGCCATGGTGATGCAGACCTTCGATCTGGAGGACCGGCTCCACCTGGAGCCCCGGGAGGACGGCCGCCTGCTGCTGAGCTGCGACCGCACCGACCTTCCCTGTGATGGCAGCAACCTGATCCTGCGGGCCGCCGAAGCCCTGCGCGCCGCTGCCGGACGGCCCGGGCTGGGGGCCAGCCTGCACCTGGAGAAGCGCATTCCGATCGGGGCCGGCCTGGCCGGCGGCTCCAGCGATGCCGCCGCCGCCCTGGTGGGTCTGAACGCCCTCTGGGGCCTGGGCCTGGCACCGCCGCAGCTCGAGGCCCTCGCCGCCGCGCTGGGCTCCGACGTTCCCTACTGCCTGCGGGGCGGCACCCAGCTCTGCTTCGGCCGGGGGGAGCGGATGGAGGGGGTGCCGCTGCCGGCAGCGCCGGCCTTGGGTGTTCTGCTGATCAAGCACCCCCTGGTGAGCGTGTCCACCCCCTGGGCCTACGGCCGCTGCCGGGAGCTGCGGCAGGCCCACTACCTGGAGGGCGAGGAGGCGTTCGAGCTGCGGCGTGCCGCCCTGCGCGCCGCCCCCCTGCTGCGGGCCCTGGCGGGCGGGGAGGCCTGGCCGCCCCTGCGCAACGACCTGCAGACCGTGGTGGAGCCGGAGGTGGCCTGCGTTCGCGAGGGCCTGGCCCTGCTGCGCCGCGCCGAGGGGGCTCTGGCGGTGGCCATGAGTGGATCGGGGCCGAGCCTGTTCGCCCTTTTCGAGGATGCGGCGGCCGCCGATCGCGCCCGCGCCGCGCTGCTCGAGCCCCTCACGGCCGCGGGCTTCGAGGCCTGGACCTGCCGCTGCACCGGGGCAGGTGCCAGCCTGGAGATTCCCGCCGCTGCCCGATGAGCGAGCCCGAACGCCCCGCCGCGTCCCCCGCCCGCCCGCCGGAGCCCAGCGGCGAAGCCCCGCGCAAGGGTCCCCTGAGCTTCCTGTCGGGGGCCCTCACCAGCGCCCTGCTGGGCTGGCTCTGCCTCGGGATGAGCCAGCGGGTGGTGGGCTACTACGTGGCCCATCCGCCCCACTACGAGGCGGCGATCGCCCAGAGCATCGCCACGGCCGTGAAGACCCTGGTGGTGGGCATGTGCTTCCTGGCCACCTTCAGCTTCGGCTTCATCGGGCTGGGCCTCTTCCTGGTGTTCGTCCGCAGTCTTCTGCCGGCCAGCCAGGAGCAGACTCCCTAGGCTGCCGCGGAGCCCCCCCGTGCCGGCTTCCGGTCCTGCTCCCCATGACTCCCCACGACCTGGGCCTGCTGGTCACCCTGCTGCTGCCGGGTCTGCTCCTCTCGGTGCTGCTGCTGAGCACCTTCGCCGCAGGCGGCTGAGATAGGTTGGCGCGAACCTGGACCCTGCCCGCCAGTGGCCGAAACGCTTCTGTTCAACGCCCTGCGCGAAGCCATCGATGAAGAGATGGCCCGCGATCCCCACGTGTGCGTGATGGGGGAGGACGTGGGGCAGTACGGCGGCTCCTACAAGGTCACCAAGGATCTCTACGAGAAATATGGCGAGCTGCGGGTGCTGGATACCCCGATCGCCGAGAACAGCTTCACCGGCATGGCCGTGGGCGCCGCCATGACCGGTCTGCGGCCGATCGTGGAGGGCATGAACATGGGCTTCCTGCTGCTGGCCTTCAACCAGATCTCCAACAACATGGGGATGCTCCGCTACACCAGCGGCGGCAATTACACCATTCCCACCGTGGTGCGCGGCCCGGGCGGCGTGGGCCGCCAGCTCGGCGCGGAGCACAGCCAGCGCCTCGAGGCCTATTTCCACGCGATCCCGGGGATCAAGATCGTGGCCTGCAGCACCCCCACCAACGCCAAGGGCCTGATGAAGGCCGCCATTCGCGACGACAACCCGGTGGTGTTCTTCGAGCACGTGCTCCTCTACAACCTCGCCGAGGAGCTGCCCGCGGGGGATTACGTCTGTGCCCTGGATCAGGCGGAGATCGTGCGGGAAGGTGCCGACGTGACGATCCTCACCTACTCCCGCATGCGGCACCACTGCCTCAAGGCGGTGAAGCAGCTCGAGGCGGAAGGCGTGGATGTGGAACTGATCGATCTGATCAGCCTCAAGCCCTTCGATCTCGACACGATCACCCGCTCGATCCGCAAGACCCACCGGGTGATGGTTGTGGAGGAGTGCATGAAGACCGGCGGCATCGGCGCCGAGCTGCTCGCCCTGATCACCGAGCACTGCTTCGACGATCTCGACGCCCGGCCGATCCGCCTTTCCTCCCAGGACATCCCAACGCCCTACAACGGCACCCTGGAGAATCTCACCATCATCCAGCCCCACCAGATCGTGGAGGCCGCGCACCAGCTCAAGGCTGGGCGGGTCTGACCATGGCACGCCAACAGGGCTGGTTCGCCCTGATCCTCGCCCTGGCCATCGCTGCCGGGGCCCTGCTCGCCACCTATCCCCTGCAGCTCGGCCTCGACCTGCGGGGCGGCAGCCAGCTCACCCTGCAGGTGCTGCCGGCCGGGGAGATCCGCAGCGTCGACCGGGAGCAACTCGAGGCGGTGAAGGAGGTGCTCGAGCGGCGCATCAATGGCCTTGGTGTGGCCGAATCCAGCCTGCAGACCATCGGCAGCGACCAGTTGATGCTGCAGTTGCCTGGGGAGCAGGACCCCAGCAGGGCTGCCCGCGTGCTGGGTACCACGGCCCTGCTTGAATTCCGTGCCCAGAAGCCCGGCACCGAGGAGCGGATGCAGGAGCTGCTCAAGCTCAAGCGCCAGGCCCAGGCCCTGCAGGTGCGCCTCAGCGGGCAGGGAGAGCCCGATGGTGGGGCCGCAGGCAACGAGGGTCAGAGTGAAGCCGCCGATCTGAAGACGGTGGAGGCCGACCTGCAGCGGCTCAACGCCGACATCGTGGCCCTCTACGAGCCCGCCCAACTCACGGGCAAGGATCTCGTGGGTGCAGGGCGCCAGCAGCAGCAGTCAGGCAATGCCTGGGATGTGACGCTCAATTTCAACCGTGAGGGCGGCGAACAATTCGCAGAACTCACCCGCTCGATCGCCGGCACCGGTCGGCTGCTGGGCATCGTGCTCGATGGTCGTTCGATCAGTGAGGCCAGTGTGGGGCCTGAGTTTCAGGCCGCAGGGATCACCGGCGGTGCCGCCAGCATCACCGGCAACTTCTCGGCCGAAGAGGCCCGCGAACTCGAGGTGCAGCTGCGCGGAGGTTCCCTGCCGCTGCCCGTGAAGATCATCGAGGTCCGCACGGTTGGCCCCACCCTGGGTGCAGAAAATGTGCGGACCAGCCTGGTCGCGGCCCTCTCGGGCCTGGCGCTGGTGGCTGTGTTCATGGTGCTGGTGTACCGCCTGGCCGGCTTGGTGGCGGTGCTGGCGCTGTCGCTCTACGCCCTGTTCAACCTGGCGATCTACGCCCTGATCCCGGTCACACTCACCCTGCCTGGGATTGCCGGTTTCAT
>JBJTWS010000034.1:0-12877 GCA_046081905.1 Synechococcus sp.
TTTCCCGGTCCCGGCCGGCGAGGGCCAGACCTTCAACCGAGCTGAGCTGGTGGGTCGGGAGGGCCAGCTCCTGGCGCGCTACGACAAGATCCACCTCTTCGATGTGGATCTGCCGGACGGCATCACCTACCGGGAATCCGCCACGGTGCGGCCTGGTGAGGTGCCGCCACCGGTGGTGGAGGTGCCCGGTCTCTGCCGGGTGGGGCTGTCGATCTGCTACGACGTGCGCTTCCCCGAGCTCTACCGGCATCTGGCCGCAGCCGGCGCCGATCTGATCCTTGTGCCGGCCGCCTTCACCGCCTACACCGGCAAGGACCACTGGCAGGTGCTGCTGCAGGCCCGGGCGATCGAGAACACCTGTTATGTGGTGGCACCGGCCCAGACGGGGGTGCACTACGACCGACGCCAGACCCACGGCCATGCCCTGGTGATCGACCCCTGGGGCACGGTGCTGGCCGATGCCGGCCTGGCGCCGGGCCTGGCGGTGGCGCCGGTGGACCCCGGCCATGCCGCCCGCGTGCGCGCCCAGATGCCGAGCCTGCGCCACCGCCAGCCCGCCCTGTTCGCCAGCGCATGCGCCTGAGACGTCTGCCGCTGCTGCTGGCGCCGCTGCTGCTGGCCCTCGCCGCGCTGCCGGCCTGGGCCGCCAGCAGCCTCGGGGCCTGGCGCCTCACCCGCGACGGGGTGCTGGAGTTGCGCACCCCGCCGGATGTGTCGCTGCAGGCCTTCTTTGAGGAGGGGTCCGGCGGCAAGGGCCCCCGCATCTGGGTGGATCTGCCCGGCGCACCCCAGCGCAGCCGCACCCTGCGGGGCGGTGGGGTGATCCGCGAGGTGCGGATCGGCCGGCCGGATGGCGGCACCACCCGCCTGGTGCTGGAGTTCCAGCCCGGCACCCGGCTGGATCCGCGGCAGCTGCGGCTGGTGGGCACCGCGCGCGACCGCTGGCGCATGGAGCTGCCGGGCCTCGGCGGCCGCTCGGTGGTGGCCCTCGGCGAGGGCGACATGGACGCGGTGAGCGTGGCCAGCCGGCCCTTCCCCGGTGGCGGGGGGTTCCCCTCCTCCACCGCTCCCCTGCCCTCCGCCGGCAGCCTGCCGGCGGTGCCGAAGGGCCGCTACCGGGTGGTGATCGACCCCGGCCACGGCGGCCCCGACCCCGGTGCCGTGGGCATCGGCGGGCTGCTGGAAACCAACGTGGTGCTGGATGTGGGGCTGCAGGTGGCCCAGCTGCTCCAGTCGCGCGGCGTGCAGGTGCTGATGACCCGCACCTCGGAGGTGGACGTGGACCTGCCACCGCGGGTGGCCCTGGCCAACAGCAACCGCGCCGATGTGTTCGTGAGCATCCACGCCAACGCCCTGAGCATGGCGCGGCCCGATGTGAACGGCATCGAGACCTTCTATTTCCAGGGAGCCGATTCCCAGCGCCTGGCGGCGGCGCTGCAGCGGCAGATGCTGGCGATCTCCCCCGGCACCCCCGATCGGGGGGTGCGCACGGGCCGCTTCTACGTGATCCGCCGCACCGTGATGCCGGCGGCCCTGGTGGAGATGGGCTTCGTGACCGGCAGCATCGATGCCCCCCGGCTCGCGGATGCCAACTTCCGCCGCCGCATGGCCGTGGCCCTGGCCAGCGGGATCCTCGAGTACCTGCAGCGATCTTGAGCCTGCTCATCGGCCTCTTCGACAGCGGACTGGGCGGGCTCACCGTGCTGCGGCAGATCCAGGCGCTCTATCCCCATTCCCCCTGCCTCTACCTGGGCGACACCGCCCGGGTGCCCTACGGCGAGCGCACGCCCGACGACATCCGCGCCATCGCCGCGGAGGTGGTGCACTGGCTGCGGCTGCAGGGGGTGGGGGTGCTGGTGATGGCCTGCAACACCTCCAATGCCCTGGCCCTGGATGTGGCCGTGGCCGAGGCCGAGGTGCCGGTGGTGGGGCTGATCGACAGCGTCGCCAGTGAGCTGGAGAGCGATCGGATCGGCGTGCTGGCCACCCCCGCCACAGCGGCCAGCGGCGCCTACGGGCGCGCCATCCACGCCTGCCGCCCCACGGCGCGGGTGCATGAGGTGGGCTGCCCGGCCTTCGTGCCCCTGATCGAGGCGGGCGACCTGGCCAACCCGGAGCTGCGGCACGCCGCCCGCACCTACCTAGAGCCGCTGCTGGCCGAGGAGGTGGACACGATCGTGCTGGGCTGCACCCATTACCCCCTGCTGGTGCCGCTGCTGCGGGAGCTGCTGCCGGAGGGGGTGAACCTGGTGGATCCGGCCCAGGCGGCGGCACGGCGCCTCGGACCGCTTCTGGGGAACCTGGGGGATGCCCCGGAGGTGGACCTGGGCGATCAGCCGATCGAGCCGCCCCGGCGGCTCTACCGCTACTGCGTCACGGGCTCGGCCAGCTCCTTCGCCCAGGCCGCCACCCGCTGGCTCGATCGGCTGCCGAGGGTCGAGCGGGTGCAGCTCCGGTCGCCCGCTTGAGCCTTCTAGGATCACGGCACCAGGGAGGTGTCGTGGCGACGGTTGCAGAACTTCTTCAGCCGGTCGAGGCCGATCTCGACGCCCTGCTGGCCGATCTGCGCAGCCTGATCGGAGCGGGGCACCCGATCCTGCAGGCGGCGGCCGAACACCTCTTCGCGGCGGGCGGCAAGCGGCTGCGGCCGGGGATCGTGCTGCTGCTCTCGCGGGCGATCGATCCGGAGGGGGCCCTCGGCTCACGGCACCGGCGCCTGGCGGAGATCACCGAGATGATCCACACCGCTTCCCTGGTCCACGACGACGTGGTGGACGAGGCCGCCACCCGCCGCGGGGTGGCCACCGTCCACAGCCGCTTCAACCACCGCGTGGCGGTGCTGGCCGGGGATTTCCTCTTCGCCCAGGCCAGCTGGCACCTCGCCAACCTCGACGACCTCGAGGTGGTGAAGCTGCTCAGCCGCGTTATCATGGATCTGGCCGATGGCGAGGTGCGCCAGGGCCTGTTCCGCTACGACACCGGCCAGAGCTTCGAGACGTACCTCGAGAAGAGCTACTGCAAGACGGCCTCGCTGATCGCCAACAGCGCCCGCGCCGCCGGGGTGCTGGCGGGGCTGCCGCAGCAGCGCCTCGAAGACCTCTACCGCTTCGGCCGCCAGCTGGGGCTGGCCTTCCAGGTGGTGGACGACATCCTCGATTTCACCGGCAGCGACCAGCAACTCGGCAAACCCGCCGCGAGCGACCTGGCCAGCGGCTACCTCACCGCCCCGGCGCTCTATGCCCTGGAGGAGCGGCCAGCCCTGGCGGGGCTGATCGAACGGGAGTTCTGCGAACCCGGCGACCTCGACCAGGCCCTGGCCCTGGTGCGGGGCTGTGAGGCGATCCCCCGCTCCCGTGCCCTGGCGGAACAGTTCAGCCGGGAGGCCCACGAGGCCCTCGCCTGGCTGCCGCCCTCGGAGGCCAGCACGGCCCTGCTGGGGCTGCCCGAGTTCGTGCTCAGCCGCCTCTACTGAGGACAGGGCCCCTGCCGCGTGCCTAGAACGCAGGCATCGACCCCCGGCCGAACCCATGCCCCGCCTGCTCCCCGCCGTGGCCGCCACCCTGCTGGCCCTGCCCACCGCGCTGCTGCTGCCGCCCCTGGCCCTGGTGCCGACGGCCCAGGCCCAGGAGATGGCCCCCGGCCGGTTGCGGGCTGCGAACCTGGCCCGCATGGAGGCCGAACGGATCAATGGAGGCCTGAGCAACTACAACACCGCCGCCTGCATGCACCAGCGGGGCGGGGGCGACTGCCTGGTGCGCGACGACCAGGACGGCTACCTGTTCACCTTCCTCGGGGGAGTGCCGGGCTGGCAGGCCCTGGGCAACCAGGCCTCCGTGGAGACCACGATCCTAATCTCGCCCGACGGCCGCACTGTGCTGCAGGTGCAGTACAACGGCGCCCCCCGCTGAACCGTGACCCAGACCCCCAGCACCGAGCCCGATCCCGCCATCCCACCGGCTCCTGGAGCGGAACTGCCAGGCCCCGGGGATCCGGAGGCGGTGCTGCTGGAGGTGGGGAAGCAGCTCCGCCAGGGCCGTGAGGCCCTGGGGTGGAGCACCGCCGAACTGGCCCAGAAGCTCTACATGCGCACCGAGCAGGTGGAGGCCCTGGAGACGGGGGATCGCAGCCACCTGCCGGAGATGGTGTACGTGATCGCCCAGACGCGGCGGATCGCCAAGAGCCTGGGCCTCGACGCCAATGCCCTGATCGAACCCCTGCTCGACATCCGCCCCGCTGCGGCCACCCCGGCGATCGCGAGGCCGCCGGAGCAGCCCAGGCCTGCGGCCGCAGCCGGTGCGCCCCCCCGCCCGGCGGTGTGGGAGCCCAGCCGTGTGCCGGTGAGCCCCCCCGCAGCGCGGGCCCCCCTCTGGGCTCTTTTGGTGGTGGTGGCCTGGGTGGTGGCCGCTGGCGCCGCGCTGCTGGTGCTGCAACCGTGGAAGCCGGCCGCGTGGAAGACCTCCCCCCAGGCCTCCAGGTCCCCATCGGCTCCCCAGGAGGCGAATCCCGCAGCCACCCAGGAGGCCGGAGACAGCCTGCGGCTCACGGCACGGGAGCCCACCTGGCTGGAGGTGCGCGATGGCCAGGGACGGAGCCTCTACCGGGGTCTGTTCCGGGGCTCGAGCCGCTTCTCCCTGGGGGAGGGCCTGGAACTCCTGGCTGGCCGGCCCGATCTGCTGGTGGTGGAACGCTCCGGTGCCGCGCCCGAGCCCTTGGGCCGGATCGATCAACTGCGCTGGTACCGCTTTCCACCTGCGGTGCGTGAACCGTGATGATGGGAACACACGCGCGACATCCGGTGTCGCATCGCCCTGGCCGCCGAAGGATTGGCTCCACCCTCTGAACGCAGCGACATCGCCGACGAGTTCCCAGCCTGTCCGCTGCCGGAGCGCGAAACCGAGCGGCTCGAAGCGCTGCGGGCCTATGGCGTGCTGGACAGCCCCCCCGAAGACCGATTCGATTGGATCACCCAGCTGAGCTGCCAACTGTTCGGGGTGCCGATCGCCCTGATCTCCCTGGTCGACCACGACCGGCAGTGGTTTCTCTCCCGCTCCGGCCTGGAGGCCTGCCAGACCGATCGGCGGGTGGCCTTCTGCGCCCACAGCATCTGCCAGGAGGGGGTTCTGGTGGTGGAGGACGCCCGGCAGGATCCCCGCTTCTGCGACAACCCCCTGGTGAGCGGCCCGCCGGGCATCCGCTTCTATGCCGGCGCTCCGCTGCGCACGGCCGAGGGCCACGCCCTGGGCACCCTCTGCCTGATCGACACCCACCCCAGGCGGTTCACGGTCACCGAGACCAAGCTGCTCCTCCATCTGGCAGCCATGGTGATGGAGCAGCTGGAGGCCTATCGCTGCCGGCAGGAGGAACTCCCGGAGCAGCAGCGCCAGGCGGAGGCTTGGCGCCGATGCGGGCGACGGGAATTCGAGCGGGCCCGGCGGTTCAGCAGGCCCCTCGCGCTGCTGTGCCTGGGCATGGATCCCCTGGCACCGGGCGGATCGGACCCTGCCGATGCCAGCGGCAGCGTGATGGAGCGACTGCTGGAGGAACTGCGGGATCAGGATCAGATCGCGGCCACGTCCCACGACCGGGTGGATGTGCTGCTGCTCGAGGTGGATCCGACCGATCTCGAGAGGGTGGCGGAGCGGCTCCGTGTTCTGGCGGAGGGGGTTCTGGCCCACCCGGGGGGCCTGCCGCGGGTGTGGGGTGGGGTGGCCTGTCTCGATGCCCACGACCGATCCTTCGAAGACCTCACCCGCCGGGCGCGGCTTCTCGAGCGGTTGGCCCAGGCCTCCGGAAGGGCCACGATCCGCTCCCTCGGCGATCGGGAGGGCGAGGCGTCCCGGGAGGAGGAACGCATTCTGCTGGAGGAACTGGCGGCCCTGATGCTGCAACCGATGACCCCAGGGCAGGCGCCGGGCAGCGGGCCCGAAGCGGGCGCGGGGGCGAAGCCGGTTCTGCGGCAGGAGTTCTTCGCCCTGGGGCAGGATGAGTGGGAGCGGGCGCGCCGCTTCCACCGCCCCCTCTCGGTGCTGCTCTTCGATCTGGATCACCTCGCCCTGGTCAACGAACGCTGGGGGAGAACCAGTGGGGATGCGGTGCTCCAGACCGTGGTGGGGATCATCCGGGACCAGCTGCGCCACCAGGACCAGCTCGGCCGGCTGGGGAGCGACAGCTTCGGCGTGCTGATGCTGGAAACCCCGGTGCAGGGGGCCGCCGCCATGGCGGAACGGATCCGGGAACGGGTGGCCGCCCATGCCTTCACCGGTGCCGAGCTGGCCACCTTCGTGACCCTCAGCGGCGGCAGTGCCAGCCTCCTGCCCAGCGACCAGAGCTTCCAGACGCTGTTCGATCGCGCTGAGCATTCCCTCCAGCTGGCAAAGGCAACGGGCCGCAACCGCGTGCGGCTGGATGGCCGGGCCTCCAGCCATGTGGCGCGCTGAGTCAGGGCCCGCCGCTCTCATTACTGTGAGGGTCACATGTTCGGCCACAGCCCCAGCCAGCCCATGAGTGATCCCCAGCTTGTGCTCACGCCCTCCGGCATCCTCAACGGAGAGAGCGGCAAGCAACTGGAGGCCACGGTGCGCTCCAGCCTCGAAGGCACCCAGGGCCCACTGCTGCTCGATTGCAGTGAACTCAGCTTCATGGACAGCAGCGGCTTCGGCCATCTGGTGGTGAGCCACAAGCTGGTCCGTCAGCAGGAGCGGGAGCTGCTGCTCTGCGGCCTCAACATCCAGCTGCTGATGGTGCTGCAGCTCACCGGCACCGATCGCATCTTCCACATCTTCCCGACCCGGCAGGAGGCGGAAGCCGCCATGGCGCTCAGCTGAAGCGGGCCTGCACCAGGGAGCAGTCGTCCGCGAAGCGGCCCCCCACGGCCCTGGCCCGCAGGGCCGCCACCAGGTCGTCGATCGAGGAATCGGATTCCTGCTGGAGTTGGCACACCAACTCCTGGAAGGCGGGAAGGGTCCCGGTGCTGCCCTCCCCGAGGGGGAGTTCATAGGCGCCGTCGCTGTAGATCAACAGAGCACTCCCTGGCGGCAGGGTCACGGCTTCGCTGCGGTAGCGGGCTTCTTCGAACAGACCCACCGCCATCCCACCGGTGCCGAGGGGCAGCAGGGTGAAGCCACCCTCGGGAGCCGGAATGAAGCCGAGGGCCGGCGGATGGCCGCCGCTGGCGTAGGTGAGGCTGCGGCTGGGGGCGTGATACACACCGCACCACACCGTGAAGTACTGGGAGTTCTGCCGCTCCATCTGGAACATGCCGTTCAGCTCCCCCAGCAGGGCCGCGGGATCGAGCAGGGTGCGAGCCGGAATGGCGGTGGAGCGGAGCAGGTTGTGCACCGAGATCGAGGGCAGGGCCGCCGCCAGGCCATGGCCGCTCACATCGAGCAGATAGAGGAGGAGGTGGGGATCGAGCCAGTAGTAGTGGAAGCAGTCGCCGGCCAGCTCGGTGGAGGGCAGAAAGCACGACGCGCTCCGCACCGGTTCCTGCAGATCGCCGGGCAGCAGGGAATGGACATAGGCGGCCGCCTGGGCCAGTTCGGCATGGAGACGGTCGGTCTGCTGCTGCAGCCGCGCCGCCAGCCGCCGCTGGCGTTCGTTGGCGCGGAAGAGGCGCACGGCCGAGCGCACCCGGGCGAGCAGTTCATCGGCCGCCACCGGCTTGCAGAGGAAATCATCGGCGCCGGCATCCAGCCCGGTGACCCGGTCCTCCACGCTGGAGCGGGAGGTGAGCAGACAGAAAAACGTGTCCTCCAGGCCGGGCGTTTCCTTGATGCGGTGGCAGAGCTCCAGGCCGTTGATCGGCTCCATCTGCCAGTCGCAGATCACGATCTGCGGGTGGTGGAGCAGCACCTGCTCCAGGCCCTGTTCGCCGTCCTGGCTGGTGATCACCGCATAGCCGGCCGATTCGAGGCAGCGCCGGATCACCCGCAGGATGAGGCGATCGTCATCGATCGCCAGGATCCGGATCGGCGGGACATCCCCGTTCTGCAGGGCGGAGGCAGCGGGGTCGCTCAAAGGGTCCGTTCACTTCTCGGCGGGGCTGGCATGTGCGCCATCGCCTTCACGGATGCTACGCAGTTCGGCCATCACCCGGCCGGCCTCCTCCAGGAGGGCGAGCACCTCCTCGTACGCCGCTTCCTCGTCGCCCGAGCGCGCCTGTTCCTCGGCGGTGCGGCAGTGCTGGGCCAGCACCATCGCGCCCAGGGAGGCACTGGGGGAGCGCAGGGCGTGGCAGGCCTCGGCAAGGGCCTTGGCATCCCGCTGGCTGGAGGCCTGCATCACCTTCCCCACCAGCTGCAGGCTGTCGTCCAGGAACAGATCCACCAGCACGGCCGGGCTGTCGCCGGTGAGCTCGAGCAGCTGCTGCCAGACCTCGGCATCCAGGCAGGAAGAAGAGTGGACCATAGGTTGATAGCGCTCCAGCACGGTACGGAGATCCTCCTGCGTCATCGGCTTGCTGAGGTAGTCGTTCATGCCGGCAGCCAGACAGGCCTGCCGGTCCTCCTCGCGGGCGTGGGCCGTCATGGCGATCACCCACGGCTGGGGATCCAGATCCGGAAGGGATCGCAGCCGGCGGGTGGTCTCCAGGCCGTCGATCTCCGGCATCTGCACATCCATCAGCACCACGTCGTAGGGGCTGCGCTCCAGCGCTTCGAGGGCCTCGCGCCCATTGGTGGCGATCTGGGCCGCGTAGCCGAGGCGCTCCAGCATCCGCGTCACCAGCTTCTGGTTCACCGGGATGTCGTCCACCACCAGGAGGCGGAGCGGCAGTCGTTCCGCCAGGGGCGCGGTGTCCGAAGCCGGGGGCGAGGGAGCGGGCGAACCGGCAGACGATGCGCCAGCAAGAACGGGCTGGTGGGGGTGAAGCAGTTGCCGCAGGGTGTTCGCCAGCTGGTAGAAGCGGGTTGGCTTGGAGAGCACCGTGAGCGGGCTGTGGGGCAGGGCGCGGAACTCCTCCAGCTGGCGCCGCCGGGACGTGAGCAGTACCACCGGAACGGGAGAGGAGCTGGAGCCCAGCGGGAGCTGCCCCTGCCACTGGGCCGGGGTGAAGCCGGGCTCCACGGCATCGTCCACCAGCACAACCTGGGGGAGCGGGGGCACCAGGAGCCGCTGACGCGCCTCCTCCAGGCTGGTCACGGCACTCGCCCGTACCCCGAGGCACTGCATCCGCTCCTGCAGGGCCAGCAGCTGATCCTGGCTGGCGCTCACCAGCAGGCAGTCCATCCCCGGCGGAAGACGATTCTCGAGGGCCGCCGCCTGGCAGACGGATTCATCCACCCCCGCCTGGATCGTGAACAGGAAGCGCGAGCCAACCCCAGGGCGGCTCTCCACCCAGATACGACCGCCCATCAGTTCACAGAGGCGCCGGCAGATCACCAGGCCCAGCCCCGTGCCGCCGTAGCGGCGGGTCATGGAGGCATCCCCCTGCACGAAGGGCTGAAACAGCAGCGGCAGCTGCTCCTCGGAGATGCCGATGCCCGTGTCCTCCACCTGGAACTGGAGCTCACAGCGGCTTTCGAAGGGGGCCGGTTCGCTGCCGCCCGGGCGCGAGAGCCGCACCAGCACCGAACCCTGGCTGGTGAATTTCACCGCGTTGCTTACCAGATTGAGCAGCACCTGCCGCAGACGATTGCCGTCGCCGAGGATGTGGGAAGGCACATCCGGATCGAAGCGGTAGGTGATCAGCGTTCCCTTGCGGGCCGCCGCCTCCGCGAGCAGATCGATCACCTCCTCCACGCAGGAGCGCAGCTCGAAGATGCGAACCTCGAGATCGAACTTCCCGGATTCGATCTTCGAAAAACAGAGGATGTCGTTGATGATGCTCAGCAGGGATTGCCCACTGCTGCGGATCGTCTGCACGGCATCGAGCTGCTCCTCATCCAGACCCGAGCCCAGCAGCAGGTCGGTCATGCCGATGATGCCGTTCATCGGGGTGCGGATCTCGTGGCTCATGGCGGCCAGGAAGGCATCCTTGGCCCTCCCGGCCTCCAGGGCCTCCTCCCGCACCTCGAGCAGTTCGGCGTTGCGCTGCTGCAGGTCCTCGATCGCATCGCGGTCGTGGCAGAGGAGGGCGTGGTGTTCCACGGCCAGGGAGAGCCAGTCGGCTCGATCTTTCACAAAGGAGCGGTCCATGGCCGTCCAGGGACGGGAATCCACAGGAATGCGGCAGATCACAAGAGCCCCCCAGATGCCATTGTGATGACGGATCAACTCAACCAGGGCATCGACTGCACCAGCCCCCCCGCAGGGCTCCTGCTGATCAACGGCAAGGGGAACAGGGGTCGTGTCGATGCCTGCTGCCGAGTCCTGTAGCCCCCGAATGGCCACCAGATGCAGCGATGCCTGAGGGACGATGATGTCGCCTCTGCACCGATTCACCAAGAGCTGCCAGTCCCCGGTTGGCTTCGCGGTCAACACAGCAACCTGAACCCCAGGCAGGAGGGAAGCCATGTCCTCGGCAACCATCTCGATAATCCGGAAGGGATCCATGCCCTCCCGAATCAACGTTGGAACGGACCAACGACAGGCGTTCCCCTCGTCCCCTGTCAGCGAAAGACCGGTTCCGGTGGTCATGAGCGGCAGCCGGATGGAAGAATGCACGCCGGGGCAGGCCACGACAGGGGAACCCCCAAGGCAATGAAATCAAAACCGTAGTTCCCCTTCGATCGGCTGATGCACTGGGTGGAGCAGCTGCTGGAGGCCGACCTGCTCGGCGATGAGGTGGTGGTGCAGTATGGCACCTGCACCGTGCTGCCCGCCGGCTCGAAGGTGTACCGGCTGGTGCGTGAAACGGAATTCCGATCGCTGATCCAGGAGGCCCGCGTGGTGGTGGCCCACTGCGGCGAGGGCACCGTGCTCCTGCTCGACGCGATGGACACGCCCTTCATCCTGGTGCCCCGCAGCCACCGCTACCGCGAACACGTGGACGATCACCAGGTGGAGCTGGCCCAGGCGATGGCCACGATGGGGGTGCCGATCGCCTGGGGGCCGGCCGATCTGGTGCGGTTCCTGGCGGAGCCCCGCAAGGTGTCGATCAGCGACCTCTCGGTGGCCGCAGCCCAGGTGGTGTGCCGCCGCCTCGAGCAGCGTTTTCCCGCGTGAGCCCTGCCATGAACAGCCCCGCCCCCCAGCCCTCTCCCGCCGCCGGCGGCGTGCAGGTGAGTGAACACCGCGGCGTGCTGCTGCTCTCCTTCCCGCGGCGCTTCACCGTGCAGGAGGCGATCCCCTTTCGCCAGTGCCTGGAGCAGGAGCTGCCGCGCCGCCCCGGCACCCGGCGGGTGGTGCTGGATTTCAGCCGCACCGAGCTGATCGACAGCAGCGGCCTCGGCTCCCTGATCACCAACGTGAAGCAGGCCCGCGCCCAGGCCATCCCCCTGGTGGCCTGGAGCGCCGGCGCCCAGGTGAAGCTGGCCCTCTCGCTGGCGGGCCTGGAGCAGGCGATCCCGGTGGTGGCCGGCACCGAGGCTGTGAATCCCGCCCAGGCGGTAAACACCAAGGAGCGCCCCGCGGTAACGCACCCCTCGGTGCGCTCGGTGCCGAAACGCCTGCTCGACATCGTGGGAGCCCTCCTCGGCCTGGCGGTTACGGCGGTGCTGTTCCCCTTCATCGCCCTGGCGATCCGGCTCGACAGCCCCGGGCCGATCCTCTTCAGCCAGACCCGGTTGGGCTGGATGGGTCGCCGCTTCCGCCTATGGAAGTTCCGCTCGATGGTGACAAACGCCGAGGCCCTTCGCGCCACGGTGCAGAACGAAGCCAGCGGCGCCTTCTTCAAGAACAAGAACGACCCCCGCATCACCCGCGTGGGCCTCTTCCTGCGCCGCACTAGTCTCGATGAGATCCCCCAGTTCTGGAACGTGCTCGTGGGAGACATGAGCCTGATCGGCACGCGCCCCCCCACTCCCGATGAAGTGGATCGCTACGCCGTTCCCAACTGGCAGCGACTCGACGTGCGGCCCGGTCTGTCGGGAGAATGGCAGGTGAACGGTCGCTCCCAGGTGCTCGATTTCGAGGATGTGATCCGTATGGACCTGCGTTACCAGGAGAACTGGAGCTTCGCCTACGACCTGCACCTGATCGTGCGCACCTTCGCGGTGATCTTCAGCAAGCGCTCGGGGGCCGCCTGAGCCATGCTCCTTTCAGCCGGAAATGCCGAGGCGGAATTCCCCAGCAGCCTGGATGCCTTGGCCACGCTGATGGAGTGGTTTGAGCGGCAGCGCCCGGGGGGGCTCGACGAGATGGTGTGGATCCAGGCCCAGACAGCGCTCTTGGAGGGGTTCACCAACGCGGTACGCCATGCCCACGCCAACCTGAATCCCCCCCCAGCGGTAGGCGTGAGCGTGGAAGTGGAGCCCGCCTGCCTGCGTCTCGGCATCCGCGACCACGGCAATCCCTTCGACCTGGAGAACGCCTGGCGTGAGCAGATCGACGATCCCGATCGGGAAGCCCACTGGGGGCTGATCATCCTGCAGAAGCTGCAGAAGGAGTTCCGCTGGACGATCCGCTATGTGCCCCTGAGCGAAGGCGGCAACCGCCTGCTGCTGGAGTGTCCCCTGGCCTGAGCCACGGAGCAGACTCTCCTCCACCCAGGGCTGATTCAAAGTATGTGACGACCTTTCGCGCCGCGGCGGCGCCATCGCTTTCGATGGCTGCGGTGATTCTCTGTCTGTGCCCGAAACCCCTGCTGCTGCAACCGATCTCGATCAATCAGCTTCCTCAAGGCGATCCCCGATGCCCGGATGCGGCGGGGCATCCGGATTCCGGCTTGGTACCTGCTGCTGGTGGCGGTGCTCGGGATCCTGAGCAAGTGCGAGAGCCTGCGCGATCTGGAGCGCTTTGCCCGGCGCCACCACGGCGTTCTCACCGAGACGCTCGGCAT
>JBJTWS010000035.1:0-9421 GCA_046081905.1 Synechococcus sp.
CGCATTCACCCGCAGGCCCATCTGGCGAGCCAGGGCGCAGGCCTCCTGGAGGCGCCGCAGCTCCTGGGGCTGGCCCTGCCAGCCCACCTCGGCGTAGCGGCCGGTGTGCAGCTCCACCCAGCGGGCGCGCGTGGCGCAGCAGGCGTCCAGCTGGGCCGGGTCGGCATCGACGAACAGGCTGACGCCGATGCCGTTCTGCTGCAGCCGCCCCACCAGATCGCTCAGGCCGCCCAGCTGGGCGGCCACGTCAAGGCCGCCTTCGGTGGTCACCTCCTGCCGCCGCTCCGGCACCAGGGTCACCATGTCCGGGCGGATCCGCAGGGCGATCGCCTCCATCTCGGCGGTGGCGGCCATCTCCAGGTTCAGGCGGGTGCGCACCGTGGCCTGCAGCAGCTCCACATCGCGATCCTGGATGTGGCGCCGATCTTCCCGCAGGTGCACGGTGATGCCGTCGGCGCCGCCGAGTTCGGCCAGCAGGGCATGGGTCACCGGATCCGGCTCCACCGTGCGGCGGGCCTGGCGCACCTGGGCGATGTGGTCGATGTTGACGCCGAGGCTGGCCATGGGCGCGGGGAGGAAGGCGGTGGCGGCGATCCTATGGAGGGCCGCAGGAGCAACTGCCCGCCCCCTGCCGCCGGGGCTGCGGCGGCTCCCTAGGTTCAAGAGGTGCGATGGTTCCCGGTGATCGGCGGTTCGGTGTTGGTGAAGCCCGAGAGGCCGACCCCTGGCCCGTCCCCCTGTCTGTCCCCGGGCACCGGCCGCGAACGCAGCCTCTGCAACGGCATCAACCCCTGGCTGGCGCCGCTGGCCATGGTGGTGACCCAGGACGTGGCCCTGAAGGGCTTCTTTTCGCGGCTGATCGTGGAGGGAACGGAGCATCTGCCGCTGGAGGGGCCGGTGCTGCTGGCCCCCACCCACCGGGCCCGCTGGGATGCGCTGATGCTGCCCCACGCCGCCGGTCGCCGCGTCACCGGCCGCGACTGCCGCTTCATGGTCACGATCGATGAGATGAAGGGCCTGCAGGGCTGGTTCCTGCACCGGCTCGGCTGCTTCCCGGTGAACCAGAGCCGCCCCACCCTCGCCAGCCTCCGCTACCCGCTCGATCTGCTGGCCCAGGGGGAGCAGCTGGTGGTGTTTCCGGAGGGGCGCATCCGCCGCGACGACGGGCCCATCCGCCTGCATCAGGGGCTGGCGCGGCTGGCCCTGCTGGCGGTGGGCCAGGGGGTGGACCTGCCCGTGGTGCCGGTGGGGCTGGCCTACGGCCATGCGGTGCCGCGTCCCTGCGATGCGGCTGCCCTCTGCTTCGGGGCTCCCCTGCGGGTGGAGGGCCACGGCCGGGAGGCGGCCCTCTCGCTCACCGACCGGCTGGCGGAGGCGATGCGAACAGCTGAGGAAGCGGCTCGCGCGGCCGTGGGGCGACCGCTGCAGGCCACATAGAGTCGCGCCAGTGATTCGCCGATCCGTGCGCAGGCTTTCCGCTGCCCAACGCCTCACCCGAGCGGGGCGCAAGGCCGTCGCCCTGGCCGGCTCCGCCGCTCTGGTCGCCGCTCCCCTGATGCCCCTGCCCGGCCGGGCCCAGGGCCAGGAACCCCCGAAGGCCCTCGAGGCCGCCGGCAGCGGCTTCAACCTCGATTCGGTGCGGGCCCTGATCGCCCGCGGCGATGCCGCCGCCGCCGCCGGCAATCTCCCGGAGGCCCGCAAGGCCTACGACCAGGCCCGCGATGCCACCCGCCGGCTGCTCGGTTTCTACCGCGATCTGAGCGGCTCCTTCCGCGGCCTCGATGCCCGCATCCCCCGCGAGATGGACCAGAAGGGCCGTGAGGCCCTCGAGACCCTGGCCCAGGTGAACCTGCGCCTGGCGGCCCTGTTCCGCCGCCAGAACCAGCCCGAGGTGGCAGTGCCCCTGCTGGTGGAGGTGGTGAAGGTGATGACCCCCACCAACGAGGAGGGGCGCAAGGCCTACCAAAGCCTGGTGGAACTGGGCTTCGTCACCACCCCCTATGGCGCCCCCGCTCCGGCGGCCTCCGGCGCGCCGGCCACTCCCTGAGCACCCCACCCCGGCGGGCCAGACCCTAGATTCCCGGCGCACATTGCCGGTTCCACGGCCCATGGTTCATCCGGATCAGGTGAAGGCGGCGATCAGCCAGGCACTGCCGGACGCCCAGGTCACGGTGGAAGACCTCACCGGAGGTGGCGACCACCTGCAGGTGTCGGTCGTGTCGGCCGCCTTCTCCGGGCTGTCGCGCGTGCGGCAGCACCAGCTGGTGTATGGGGCCCTGCGCCAGGAGCTGGCCTCGGAGGCCATCCATGCCCTCGCCCTGCAGACCTCCACCCCCGCCTGAACCCAGCGGCCGGCTGACCCTTCCCGTTTTCCCCGCACACCCTTCCCTCATCCCACCCATGGACGACCAGCTGCAGCAGCGGATCGAGTCGCTGATCGCCACGAGCCCCGTGTTCGTGTTCATGAAGGGCAGCAAGCTGATGCCCCAGTGCGGTTTCTCCAACAACGTGGTGCAGATCCTCCACGCCCTGGGGGTGCCGTTTGAAACCTTCGATGTGCTCTCCGATATGGAGATCCGTCAGGGAATCAAGGAATATTCCGAGTGGCCCACGATCCCGCAGGTGTACGTGCGCGGCGAGTTCCTCGGCGGATCGGACATCCTGATCGAGATGTATAACTCCGGCGAGCTGCGCGAAAAGCTCGAGGTGGCCCTCGCCTCCTGAAGCCTGCCTTGACGGCCCGTCGCGCTTCCGCGGGGCGGGCGGATCATGGGAAGAGCTCCTGCGTGAGGAGAGCTCTGCTCAGTAGCGCTCCTGCTCGTAGAGGGTGCGGGGATCTCCGTCGGGGCCCACGAAGCTGGAGGGATCGAGGATCCAGCGATAGATCAGCTCCTCCAGCCGCCTCTGGTTGAGTGGTTCGAGCACGGCCGTGCGCCGCAGGGCGTGGAGGTAGCCTTCGGCGTAGAGGCGCAACTCGGCGGGGCCGTGGTAGCGGCTCGCCAGCTCCTGACAGGCATCGCAGAGCGACTGGAAATGGCGGATGGCGTCGGGATGCTGGAGGGCGGTCATGGGGGGCAGGAGTCCGGGATCCGGGGCTCCGGCAGGGGACGGGCGAAGGGTGGGACCCAGGCCCGCAGCGGGGGTGCTGCTGCCTTGGGGAGGGGAGGGGACAGAACGAAAGGCATCAGTCGATACCTGGATCTCCTCAACCGTGCCGTTAGCGTATCGGCAACCGGGGGCCGGGGGTGGACCTGATGACCCAACCGAATTCCTCCGCAGCGATCAGCCAACCGAAGCGGGTGCTGGTGGTGGATCCCCACGCCACCCTGCGTACCGTGCTGGCCCAGCGGCTCCGCCAGGACGGCCACCTGGCCGCCGCGGTGGCCACGGCCCGGGAGGCCCTGGAGCTTTGCCAGGAGCAGGCCCCCGACCTGCTGGTGAGCGCCGAACTGCTCGAGGAGAGCTCCGCCCTGCGGCTCGGCGCCCTGCTGCGCTGTCCGGTGATGGTGCTCACGGCCCGCTCCGGCTCGGAACCCGTTGTGGCCCTGCTCGATGGCGGCGCCGACGACGTGCTGCGCAAGCCCTTCGGGCTGGAGGAACTGGCGGCCCGTTGCCGCACCCTCCTACGGCGCAGCGGCAACGGCCTGCAGGAGCGGGTCTGCGTGGGCCCCCTGGAGGTGCACCTGCTGCTGCGGCAGGTCACCCTGCGGGACCAGCCCGTGGAGCTCTCGCCCCGCGAGTTCGCCCTGCTCTGTGCGCTGCTCATGCCCCCCGGGGTGGTGCGGTCCCGCCAGGAGCTGCTGCGGATGGCCTGGCCCCCCTTCAGTGGCGGCCCCCGCTCGGTGGATACGCAGGTGCTCACCCTGCGGCGCAAGCTCGAGCAGGCCGGCCTCGGCGAGGGTGGTGGCATCGAAACGATGCGGCAGCAGGGCTACCGTTTCAGCCTCGACACCCTGCCCGACCCCACCGACGACCAGTCTCCCGAGCTGATGCCGTTGCCCCAGCCGCAGCCGCACCAGATGGGCCGGCTCAACTGAATCCCGCGCTGCTCGTAAGACCCAGCAACAGGGCGGCGGCCTCACCGAGCAGCATCAGCCCAACCAAGCCCGCCAGCAGCCGGTAGGTCCAGGGTGGGCTGATCCGGCCGATCGAGGCGGTGTCGATGCCGCTGTAGCGGCTGAACCGGGCCAGAAAGGCCTCGAAGGCCGCCACCCGCTGGGGCAGCAGGTAGGAAGCCCCGCCGGTGGTGCGCACATAGAACACCCGCCCCCCCTGGCTGGTGGCCACGGGCGTGAGTCCGCACACCTGGCTCCACTCCAGGATCCAGCTGCGCCGTAGCAGCCAGGCGCACCAGGCGGGATGGCGCAGCCGCAGCCCCTGCGGATCGATCTCCACCTGCTCGCTGGTGATCGCCAGCACCAGCAGCAGCCCCAGGGCCACGGCCGCCGCCAGGGGCCGCTCCAGCCCGGCGGGGGCCAGCGGGGGCAGGGGCAGCACCAGGGCGAGGTAGAGCCCCAGCAGGGTGAACCGGATCGAGGGCGCCATCGGATGGATGGAGGCCTGCGGGGGTTCGGAGCCGGCCGGGTTCATCGATCCTCGGGGGAGCCGGGCAGGGGCTCGATCACCTCACTGGGCCGGTAGCGGCCGCCGAACACCTCGGCCTCGCGGCCCTTCCAGAACTCCCCCAGCCGCATCAGATCGGCGTGGGCCTCCTGCAGCTGGGCCACGTACACCTCGGGATCCATCTCCGCCTTGGCCTCCTTGAGCTTGGTGAGCCGCAGCAGGTGCCACATCCAGGGCTTGCCCATCTCGCCGCGGGCCTCGAGGTAGCGGGCCAGGTCCTCGGAGCTGGGGGTGGGGGAGCCGGGACCGGGGGCGAAGCTCATCGCGGGAGCCGGGGGAGGAAAGGCACACCACCCTATGGAGAGCCCCACCCTCCCTGCGACCGCCCTCAGGCGGGCAGCGCCCAGGGATTGAGGCCCAGGTCGGCGCCGATGCGGTGGGCGCAGGCGAAGCCGCTGAAGGCCACGGCGTTGAGGCCCTGGCCGGGGAAGCAGGAGTCGCCCACGCAGTAGAGGCCCGGCAGGCCGGTGCGGTTGAAGGGCATCGGCAGCAGGCCCGGCAGCCGCAGGGCGGGGATGGGCCCGTAGCTGCCGCCGCTGCGGCCCAGGAAGCGGCGGTGGGTGCGGGGGGTGCCGATCTCCCGGTGGCGGATCGCAGCGCCCAGACCGGGCAGGATCGCCTCGAGGCGCTGCACCAGCCGCGCCGCGTCGGCTTCCTTCTTGGCCCGGTAGGCGGCGGGGCTGAGGGACCGCCAGGCCTCGATGGCGCTGGGGGTGAAGGTGTGCACGATGTGGCGCCCCTCCGGCGCCAGGGAGGGATCGAGCAGGGTGGGGATCGACACGAAGATCACCCCCTGTTCCCCCTCCATCTGCGCCCAGTCTTCGAGCAGGAGGTGATGGCAGTGGAAACCCTCCGGGATCACGGAGGCCTCCACCCCCAGGTGCAGCGACAGGAAGGAGGAGGAGGGCCTGTAGCGGCGCCGCCAGCGGGCCTCGGCGGCGGGGGTGTGGGTGGCATCCACGAGCGGCTGGTTCACGCTGCCTTCGCCGCCCGCAGCGCCGGCGAAGGTGTCCCAGCGGGTGGCGTTGCTCACCACGCGGCGGGCCCGCAGTTCCTCACCGCCGGCGAGCTTCACCCCCACCGCCTGGCCGTTCTCGATCAGCACCTCGGTGACGCGGGCCCGGTAGCGGATCTCCCCGCCATGGCTGCGCAGCCCCGCCACCAGCTTCTCGGCGATCACCCCCACGCCGCCCCTGGGGTAGTTGATGCCGCCGGCGTGGCGGTCGGAGAACACCATGCCCGCGTTGATCATCGGCGTGAGGTCCGCCGGCATCACGCTCCAGCAGAAGCACTCCATGTCGATGAACTTGAGCAGCTGTTCATCGCGGATGTGGCGGCGGGCCACGGCGCCCACGTTCACCGGCAGCCAGCGGGCCAGGCCGAGGCAGGCCAGCGGCGCGCGGAAGAACACCTTGGCCAGATAGGCCGGGTCCTCGAGCGACAGCAGCGGCATCGCATCGAGGCAGTGGAACACCTGCCAGCAGGTGTCGTAGAAGGAGCGGATGCCTTCGGCCTCGTGGGGGAAGCGGGCGGTGAGATCGGCGAGGAAGCGCTCGTAGGAGCGGTCCACCGCCACCTCCAGGCCGCCGGGGAGGTGATAGGCCAGCTGGGCCGGATCGGGCACGGTGTCGCAGCGCTCGCCCACATCCGCCAGGGCCCGGGTGAGCAGGTTGGTGTGGCCCTTCTCCCCGAAGCCGAAGATCATCGAGGCGCCCACATCGAAGGTGTAGCCCTCCCGCCGGAAACTCCCCCCCGAGCCGCCCGGGATCAGGTAGCGCTCCAGCACCAGCACCTTCGCCCCCTTGGCCGCCAGCTGGGAGGCGGTGACGAGCCCGCCGATACCCGAGCCGATCACGATCACGTCCCAGTCAGGCCTGTCCACCGGTGCTGCGATGCCAACAGGGCGCGACCCTAGGACCCGGCTTCTGGCCCGGAGAGCCCCTCGAGAGCGGAAGGCGCCGAAACGAAGCGGTGCTGGTCTGCCTGGTCCTGTTCCATCTACGGTTGATTCAGAGTCTGCGGGATGGACGATGGGGACGGTGATTACGGTGAAGAACAGCGCCGATCAGACGCTCTATCTCTACAACGACGATTTCACCAGCAGCGCGCCTGTCTCCCCGGTGGTGCTCAAGAACAAGGCCACCACCTCGATCCCGATGTTGGTTGGGGATCAGAAGCGGCTGTATGTGGCGGCTGCGCCGCTGAAGGGCTCTTTGGAGAAGGGCGTGAAGCCGGATGCGTTCAACCCAACGAATGACGCCGGCGTGGAGTATTCCTTCTTTGAGTATGCCTACGAGCCGCAGAACAACCGCTTTACAGCTGATCTGAGCTACATCGATGAATTTTCCTTCCCGCTCACCCTGAACTTCACCAACCTGGGCACCTACAACGGCGCTCAGAGTGGATTCGAGTATGGATTCAATGATCTCGATCCCGTGATCGGCAATCTCCGCTCCCGCGCCACGGCCGCCCAGCCCTGGGGGGCGTTGGTCTGGCCGGAGGACCCTGTCACCGCCTGGGCTCCCAACCCTCCCTATCCCGATGGTCTCCGGCGCATCGTGGGACCCAACAAGGTGTGGGCGCAGCAGCGGGGCACCACCAAGCCTGTGGATCCCAGCTACCCGGGCATCGGTCCGTGGGAGCCCCAGAGTTTCTTCCCGTTCGTGAAGGCGCTGCCCGAGAGCGGCACACAGCTGTTTGGAGCCGTGACCAACTGGAACGGCTGGCAGAACGGCCTCAATCCGAACCAGCCGGCCCCCCTGCCCAGCACGGATCCCGGAACAACGGGCTATGGGCAGGCCCTGCGGGCCGCTGCCACGTCGGATGCCCGTGGAAAGTACGGCTTCTTCGCGTTCCCCAACGACAACCGCCAGGGGGAGTTCACCTACGTGCCCGACACCGCCACCCTCCGTCTCACGGTGCAAGGCCTGAGCTGAGCGCGGGCTCGTCCGGCGTGGCTACAAACGGGCGGTAGACGCCCGTGTCCCGATGCAGATCACCGTGTGGCAGGCCGAGGGCATCGGGGCGCCCCTGCAGCGCACCACGGCGCAGCTGCCGGAGCCGGGGCCCGATGAGGCGCTGCTGGAGGTGCTGCACGGCGGGCTCTGCCACAGCGATCTCTCGATGATCGACAACAGCTGGGGCATCAGTTCCTATCCGCTGGTGCCCGGCCACGAGGTGGTGGGCCGGGTGGTGCAGGTGGGCGAGGGCGTGGATCCCTCCCTGGTGGGGCAGCTGCGGGGGCTGGGCTGGATCGCCGGTTCCTGCCGCCATTGCGGCTGGTGCCTGGGGGGCGAAGCCAACCTCTGCGCCGATCTGGAGGCCACCGTGGTGGGGCGCCTCGGTGGCTTTGCCAGCCACGTGAAGGCCCATCAGGACTGGCTGCTGCCGATCCCGGAGGGGATCGATCCAGCCGATGCCGGCCCGCTGTTCTGCGGAGGCATCACCGTGTTCGCCCCCCTCTTCGATGAGGCCGTCTCCCCCACGGCCCGGGTGGCGGTGATCGGCATCGGCGGGCTGGGCCATATGGCGCTGCAGTTCGCCAGGGCCTGGGGCTGTGAGGTCACCGCCGTCACCAGCCATCCGGAGGGCAAGGCCGCCGAGGCCGGCCGCTTCGGAGCCCATGGCGTTCTGGCCCTCTCCGCCCTGGCGGACCATCCCGGCCGCTTCGATCTGATCATCAACACCAGCAACCACAGCCTCGACTGGGGGGCCGTGGCGGGCGCCCTGCCCCCCCGGGGCCGGCTGCATCAGCTCGGCGTGGTGACCGAGCCGATCCCCCTGCAGGCGTTCCCCTTCATCGCGGGGCGGCGGCAGTTCACCGGAAGCCCCACCTCCTCCCCCGCCAGCCTGCGGCGGATGGTGGAGTTCTGCGCCCGCCATGGCATCAGCCCCAAGGTGGAGCACCTGCCGATGGCGCAGATCAACACAGCGCTGGAACGGCTGCGTCGGGGGGATGTGCGCTGTCGCTTCGTGCTGGACGGTCCGGTCTGGAGGGCTCCAGCTCGGTCAGGGCCCGGTCGCGGTAGGCGCCATAGCGGCGCCGCTTGTCACGGATCCGCTCCGGCAGTTCCGGCAGCAGGCCGAAATTCGGAGGCATCGGCTGGAACTTCTCGCTCGGGGCCTCGGCGATGAAGTGGGTGAGCGCCCCGATCATCGTGGTGGGCGGCAGCGCCAGGGGCTCCAGCCCGCGGGCCAGCCGGGCGGCGTTGGTGCCCGCCAGCCAGCCGCCGGCCACGGCGGCGGCGTAGCCCTCGGTGCCGGTGATCTGCCCCGCCGCCAGAAGCGTGGGCCGCCGGCGGAACTGCAGGGTGGGATCGAGCAGCTGCGGCGCCTCGAGGAAGGTGTTGCGGTGCATCACGCCGAAGCGCGCGAATTCGGCGTTCTCCAGGCCCGGGATCAGCCGCAGCACCCGCTTCTGCTCGCCCCACTTGAGGTTGGTCTGGAAGCCCACCAGGTTCCAGAGGCGGCCGTCCCTGTCTTCCTGGCGCAGCTGCACCACCGCGTAGGCGCGCTTGGCGCGGCGCACCTCGCGGTCGTTCAGATCGCCCCAGCGCGGATCCCAGAGGCCGATCGGCTTGAGCGGGCCGTAGCGCATCGTGTCTTCGCCGCGGCGGGCCAGCTCCTCGATCGGCAGGCAGCCCTCGAAGAAGCTGGCGTTCTCCTGCTCGAAATCCTTGAGTTCTGCCTGTTCTGCTGCCAGCAGCGCCTCGCGGAAGGCGAGGAACTGCTCTTTGTTCATGGGGCAGTTGATGTAGTCGGCGTCGCCCTTGTCGTAGCGGGAGGCGCGGAAGGCCAC
>JBJTWS010000036.1:0-4179 GCA_046081905.1 Synechococcus sp.
GGCCGCCATGCCCAGCTCCGCCCTGCTGCGCAAGGAGATCGAGCTGCTCAACGAGAAGCAGGGCCTGCTCGAGCGCGACCGCAACCGCTTCCGCAAGACGCTGCGGATGGAATCGCTGCGCTCCAGCACCGAGGTGTGGGATGGCGAGGACGATGCCTCCTGAGGGCGCGCTTCTGGCCGATTGCCCAGCTCAGGCTGCGCGGGTCGTCGCCATCGGCGATGTCCACGGCTGCGCCTCGTTGCTGGAGGAGGTGCTGCAGCCCCACTTCCACAGCGGGGCGGAGCTGATCTTCCTGGGGGATCTGATCGACCGCTCGCCCGAGCCCGATGGCGACCGGCGCGTGGTGGAGCGGATCCGCACCCTCCAGGAGGAGCCAGGCCGCTTTGGCCTGGCGGGGGTGACGGTGCTGCGGGGGAATCACGAGCAGATGCTGCTCGACGCGCTGGCGGAGGACGAGCCCGACGTCGACACCGATCTGTGGGAATGGAACGGAGGCAACACCGATCTCCTGCCCTTCTACCGAGAGCACCGCGCCTGGCTCCAGAACCTGCCCCTGACGGCCGTACGAGGGGATTACCTGTTTGTGCATGCGGGCGTGCGGCCTGGGCTTCCGTTACAGCAGCAATGTGCCGATGACCTGCTCTGGATCCGCGGGGCCTTTCTCCACAGGCCCCATGGCCTGCCCTACACCGTGGTGCATGGCCACACCTACCGCAGCGACTTCCAAGTGATCCACCTGCCCCACCGCATCGGCATCGACACCGGGGCATTCCTCAGCGGGAAGCTGACGGCTCTGCCCTTGGCCTTGGCCCCCTGGACGGAACGAGAAGAGGCGATGGCGGCATGAGTTCCACGGTGGCAACACCTGGAACACGGGGAACGCCGATGTGAACCTCCTTCTCCGCCCTTCTGGAGAGGAATTCCCCCAAGACGACAGCCTCCAAGATCAAGCACACACCGAAACACCAGACCCTTCCTTCAACGCCATGTGGATCTTTCTTTCCGATGCGTTCCTTTCAATCGTGGCCGACAAGGCCGATCCTTCCGGAGATCGCCTGCTGGTTCGAGCCCGTAGAGCCGGCGATATCGAACGTGTATTCCCTGAAGCAGAAGTGTTCTGTGTCGCCGGGGCCGACTATGCCTTCCGCTCCTGGCTGCCGCGCGCCAGCGTGGCGCAGGCCTGCCAGGATCAGGTGCAGGCGATCCAGTACACGAACTTCAAGAACTCGATCCGTGATCGCGATTACCATGATGCCGCCATGGACGCATGGGTGGCGATGCACAGGTATCAGAGCAGGAGCAAGGGTTGAAGGTTCGTACTTTGTTGGAATGTCGGTGATTTCCCCGAGTCGGCGCTGCTGCGCACTAACTGATGAGATTGCATCTCAAGTTTCGGCGATTCGAAGGCGATGGATAACGGATTCAGCGCTTGAACGACTGATTGTGCAATGCCGATAGCCTCCGTTACGCCCGATCAACACCCCAGGGCGGATCGGCAAGAGGATGGACCACCCCATGTGGTTGGCGTTGCTGCTCACAATAGCTTGATTCCAGCGGCGCGATACGCGGCCTCTGGGTCAGGCCGCTTGCTGCGAAACCCGAGCTCATTGAGGCGATTATCCTCTTCCTTGAGGATCCATGCGACGACGATTTTGCTCTTAAGCACATCAAGAACTTCTGCTGCGCATGATGCGGCACAGCAAGATAACCGAACATCCCGAACAGGGATGAAGTGCTCCATGTGAAAAATCTTTCGACCTGGATCAAATTTAGGTTGATCGTGCCAGTCGACCAATCGAAGATCGACACCCATTTTTTGGGCCAAGAGATCGGCGCTGACGCTGACCCTCGGAATTAGATTGTCTGGCAGCAAGGCGTCGCAAGCATGCCTGATCTCAAAGTTAATCGCTCTGTTGAGATATCTTTTTTGTCTGGTCGTGATGGAAGCAGCATTCAGCGCTTGCGCCTTCCGGAAGATGGAGTCGGCAAACAGGGCCAGCAATTGGTTGGTGCTTAGCAATTAGCTCGAAAGAATTTAATCATTGCAATCTTAGCATCTGTGCCGGCGGCGGATTGCTCCAGACTGGCTGCGACTGAAGGCTGCTGATGGTGCTCAGGCACCATCGAAAGGACCCCAAGCGAATCTGCTCGTTGGTGCGGGCATGGTGGTGGCTGATTGCAGCATCGTTTCCTCTGCGTCGCACCCAATGCACAACGGATTGCGGTCGGCCCGCCATCTCCCGATTCGTATGGACCTCAGGATTGCATGCCGCTCATGATAGTTAAGGGCGAGGTGGCGATTCAAGCAGATCGGGAGGGCGCTTACTCGCGGAGGCTTTTCGAGATGAATCCTAATGGCCAAATCTACTCACGCGCAGAGATACATGTACAGCGACTTAACTCTCTTGGCTTCACTACCAAAGCCAACGGCATTGGGAATTCCCTTTTTGTTGTTCACAACATGCCACTCCATGTCATCTCCTTCCCTGGCCACCAGCTCCAAGTAGCTCTGAATGGCATGACGAGGTGTGTCCGCATGAAGGCGGAACAAACGTCCAGCATCCCGCACGTAAATCCAGGCGCTTACACCTGGAACTGCTGGGTCGCCAATGACAGCTTCATCCGAATCACAAAGCCACTCTTTCAGTCTCTGATGAAATTCTCGGCGATGAAGGGGTTCGGAGCTTTTGATCCTGGTAATTGGCATTGCTCTGACTGCGGCCTTGGAAATGTAGAACAAGATCGGACTGTGTGATTCTTATCGCATCCCCTCTGTGGACATGGCATCAATCAACACCTTGCTGACCCCAGAAATGATGACTATGGTCACCATGCCTTGCTGCGACTGAGAGCTCCAACAAGCTGAGAGCGAGGCCTTGGAAAATGCCAGACGTGGTGCGTTCTTCACATACGGGTCTCGTGCGAAGGAGGATCAGCGCTTGTAACAAATGCCGTATGCGTTCAGGGGTCGGGACGCACCGTCGCAGGACTGCACCCTGACCGTGTGTCGCTGAGCAATCAGGTTGCTGTGCTGCCTATTCCCGAATTCAGGAAGCCCGCAGCAGGGATGGCATCAGTCCTCCGCGGTGATGGGCAATCCAGGCCTGCTCCAGGAACGGCCAGACATCGCGCCCCTGTTGCCGCAGGGTGGTGGTGACCGTGAGCAGGCGGCTGCGGCCGATCGCACCCTGGCGGGACTGGACGCCATGGCTGATCTTCCGCTGAATCACCGACTGGCGCAGGGCACGCTCAGCAGCGTTGTTGGTGGGCTCGATGCCACGGGTCTCCAGGAAGGTCCACAGGGCGTCGCTGCGTTGCAGCAATTGCTGGCAGGTGCGCACCGTGCTGGCCCACGGCGTTCGTTCGCCGCGCTTGCAGCCCAGATCCACCACCCGCTGCAGCGTGGCGACAAAGGCCTGACGGACCGACCGGCTGCTGTGCTGCAAGCCGGGCCAGTCGATCCTGCCGTCCTTGTAGCGGTGCCAGCAGCCAAACAGCTGGTGCTGCAGCTCCAGCAACTGGTGTCCGACCTCGGCGCTGGCGCCGGAACGTTCGGCGATGGCCCTGAGATCACGGATCAGATGAGCCCAGCACAGCTGACGCTGCTCCAGGGGGAGATGGTTGTAGGCGGAGAAGCGATCGCTCACCACGATCCCGCCAAAGCGGCTTCCGAGCAGTTCGATGGCTGCTGCGGCTGAGCGGCTCAGCCCTTGCAGAAACACCGTCACCACGGGGGTGACCATCACCCACTGCCAGCCTCGCTGACCCGTGGGATTGTGGCCGTCGGCGTTACCGGTGGGGGAACCGGTTTCGTCCACGTAGGCCACCGGCTGCTGACGGGCAGCCTGCAGCGCTTCTGCCATCGGGTCTGCCAACGCTGCACTCAGGCGCTGGCGGACCCGTGCAATTGCTCCACGACTCATCTCCACCCCCAGCAGCTGATGGAGCAGCGCCTGGGTCTTGCTGAAACTCAACGGAAAGGCACTGCCCAGCAATCCCACCAAGGCACTGAGCCTGGGGCCGTAGGGACTGGGCTCCACATCCGCCGGCAACGGGGCGCAGGTGCGGGTGGAGCAGCAGGGGCAGACCAGGCGATGCAACCGATGCTTGATCACCACTGGCGTGATCGGCGGGATCTCAATCACCTGATGGCGTAACGGATCCGGATCCTCGCCGTG
>JBJTWS010000037.1:0-4956 GCA_046081905.1 Synechococcus sp.
TCCATGAACTGGGGCACGGACATTCCAGGCTGGAATTGGATTCGGTTCATAGTCATGGCGTCGCCCCTGGTACGTAGGTACCACTCTAGGGCTGTCCGGGCTGGCTGCGGAGCTTGCTACCTAATCAAGTCTGGCCTTGTACCGCCGGCGCCTGCTTCCTTTGTTCCACGCCATCAACGCCCATGCCACAGAACAGAGACCTGCGCTGATCACCATTCCCGGCATTGGGTGCGGCCAGTTCGCGGGGCCTTTCCGCGGGACGCTGGCTCCGCTCCTGCAGGACGTGCTGCATCGCTTGCTCCTCGATCACGGGCAGGAGTGGCCCAATATCCGTGCCGTGCACTTCGATCCCTACAGCCACGGCGAGAACCACCGGGAAATGATCCACGGCATTCGCTTCCAGGTTCGCCCCTCCAACGCCGCCGGCAACCAGCCGATTCCCCAGCTCTGCCCGCCCAGCACCTATGCGGCAGCGGGAGATAATTTCTCCAACTGCGGGCTCTACAGCCTCGTGGCCTGGGATCACGTGTCCTGGCCGGGCAATGATTTCTATGGCAATGCACGCGCCACCGATGACGGCGTGAAGGCGGCGGCAACCGACGCCATGGCTCGGGTGACCGGCGTCCTGGGCAGGTACGACGCCCATCTGGCGTACTACAGGCCGCCGGCTCCCTTTCGCAGCTGGAATGAAGTTGCCCTTGACCGTGTGGAGAATCAGGGCTTCCGCCTCTGGGACCTCGCCCTGGTCCGGCTGGATGCAGCCCCCGATTCCCTGGCGCGGCTCACCAGCCAGGCAGCGACTCGCAGGCAGCGCCACGACCCTTGACACATCCCCCACTCCGGAGGTAGCGAGGTGGTGCCTGCCGGTGAGGCGGGCTTCATCTCAGGGATTCTGAGGTCACCATGACATTCGATGTTGCCGTCCTGATCGGACGGTTCCAGCCCTTTCACCGGGGCCACTTTCATCTGTTCACAACGGCTCTGGAGCGGGCAGATCGCCTGCTGGTTCTGCTGGGCAGCCATCGCTGCGCGCCGGACACCCGCAACCCCTGGAGCAGTGAGGAACGCGAAGAGATGATCCGCGCGGCCCTGCCGGAATCCGTGCAGGAGCGGGTCGACTTTCTTCCCCTGCGCGATCACCTCTACTCCGACAACCTCTGGCTGGCGGAGGTGCAGCAGAAGGTCACCAGCGCAACCCGCGAGGGGGATCGGGTGTTGCTCGTGGGCCACCGCAAGGACCGCAGCAGCTACTACCTCGAACTCTTCCCCCAGTGGGAACGGGAAGACGTGCCGATGCGCGGCAGCATCCACTCCACCGCGATCCGCGAGGGCTTCTTCGCTGGAGAAAGTGCGGAGACCTGGGGCGCCGATCTGCCCCCGGCGGTCCGGGCCCTGCTGGAGGCGTACCGCCACACCGGCCGCTACCGCTGGCTGGCGGAGGAGGCGGCCTACATCCGCAACTACCGCCAGATCTGGTCGGTGGCGCCCTATCCCCCCACCTTCGTCACCACCGATGCGGTGGTGGTGCAGTCGGGCCATGTGCTGGTGGTGAAGCGCCGCGTGCGGCCGGGCCAGGGCCTGATCGCCCTGCCCGGCGGCTACCTCCACCAGCAGGAGAAGGTGGTGGAGGGGATGCTGCGCGAACTGCGGGAGGAAACCGGCCTCAAGGTGCCCCGACCGGTGCTGGAGGGCTCGATCGCCGGCAGCCATGTGTTCGACGCCCCGGGGCGATCGGCGCGGGGCCGGGTGCTCACCCATGCCTTCCTGATCCAGCTCGAGGCCGGCCCCCTTCCCGCGGTGCGCGGCGCCGATGACGCCGAGAAGGCGTTCAGGATGCCCCTGGCGGACATCTACGCCCACGAAGACAACTTCTTCGAAGATCACGTGCAGATCATCCAGCACTTCATCTCCCGGATCTGATCCCGCCGGGCCGCGTTCTCGATCCTGATTTCTGCCTGCGGGCCTGGGTGGACCGGGCCGGGGCTCCCCTTCCTTTCGTGCGGAGCGCACACCATGGAAACCAGCCTTCTCTTCGATACCGACAGCTACAAGGCCAGCCACTGGCTCCAGTACCCCCCCGATCTCACCGCCATGGGGGCCTACCTGGAGAGCCGCGGCGGCGAGAACCCCACCACGCTCTTCTTCGGGCTGCAGATGCTGCTGCAGCAGGGCTTCACCACCCCACTCACCCAGGCGGATGTGGAGGAAGCCGAGGCGTTCTGGCGCAGCCATGGCCTCCCCTTTCACCGCCAGGGCTGGGAGCGCGTGGTGCGGGTGCATGGCGGCCGGCTGCCGCTGCGCATCCGCGCCGTGCCCGAAGGCAGCCGCGTGCCCACCGGCCAGGTGCTGCTCACGGTGGACTCCACCGATCCCCAGCTGGCCTGGCTGGTGACCTGGGTGGAAACACAGCTGATGCGGGTGTGGTGCCCCACCACGGTGGCCACCCGCAGCTGGCGGCTGCGGACCATCCTGGCGGCCGCGCTGGAGCGCTCCGCCGAGGATCCTGCCGGCGAACTCCCCTTCCGCCTGCACGACTTCGGCTCGCGGGGGGTGTCGAGCCAGCAGAGCGCCGCGATCGGCGGGCTGGCGCACCTGATCGCCTTCCGCGGCAGCGACACCGGCGCCGCCCTGCTGGCCGGCCGCCGCTTTTACGACTGCCCGATGGCCGGCTTCTCGATCCCTGCCGCCGAGCACTCCACGGTGCTGGCCTGGGGACAGGAGCACGAAGCCCAGGCCTACCGGAACCTCCTCGATCGCTTCGCCCGGCCGGGGGCCGTGCTGGCGGTGGTGTCCGACTCCTACAACCTCTGGAACGCCGTGGATCACCTCTGGGGCGAGCAACTGCGTCAGCAGGTGATCGACTCGGGCGCCACCGTGGTGATCCGCCCCGATTCGGGCGACCCGGTGCGGATCGTGCCGGAACTGCTGCGGCGGCTGGAGGCCCGCTTCGGCAGCCGCGTGAACGACAAGGGCTACCGCGTGCTCGAACACGTGCGGGTGATCCAGGGCGACGGCATCACCACCTTGACCCTGCCCCTGGTGCTGGAGGCCGTGTTGGCGGCGGGCTTCAGCGCCGAGAACGTGGCCTACGGCATGGGCGGGGGCCTGCTGCAGCAGCTGAACCGCGACACCCAGCGCTTTGCCTACAAGGTGTCGTGGGTGGAGCGTTCGGGCCGCATCGTGCCGGTGCACAAGAGCCCGATCACCGATCCGGCCAAGACCAGCAAGGCCGGCGTGCTCGATCTGATCCGCAGCGGCGGCTCCTACCGCACGGTGGTGCGCCCCGTCCCCGGGGAGCATCCCGATTCCTGCCTGCAGACCGTGTACGAGAACGGCGAGCTGCTGAACCGCTGCACGCTGGATCAGGTGCGCGAGCGGGCCGCCCTCGGCTGAGGCCGGAATGGCGGGCCCGCTGCCCCTCGTCGCTCCAGGATGAAGCGATGGGAACCATCCCGATCCCGGCCTGATCACCCCCCCAGCTCTCAAGGGCACTGGACCAGCAAAGGGGGTCACGTCAGGCCCCCGGGGCGTTCTGCCAGCCGCTCTTGGCATGGAGAGTCCAACCGGCTCCGGCATTGACCTTGGTGATCTCGGCCACCTGCCGCTCAGCCACGCCCCCATGGGGGGCGTGGCTCGATCTTCCAGATCATCCCCGGCGCGTACGGGCGATCGGAGCTGCTCCTCCCGATGGCTGCCCGTGGCTGTGAGCAAGATCACAGCTCCGCTTGCGCCGGCTCACGGCTGCAACGCTCCAGCGCCTCGACTCTGGAGGGATCCGGGGGGCAGCCCCCCTCTACCTGGAGACAACCATGAACCTCCTCCCTGTCCTCACCGCCACCGCCCTCGGCCTCACGGCGCTGCTGACGCCCTTCCCCGCCGGCGCGGCCCAGGCCCCCCAGGGCAGATGGGTGGCCGACGTGCAGCAGGCTCAGCCTGTCCCCCCCACCCAGGAGGAACTGGAAGGGGAACCCCTGGTGGCCCGTCGCGGAGTACCGGACGACGGCGTCTGAATCCAACGGAGCGCCCCAACCTCCCTCGTCTGAAAAGAGACACCGCCCAGGGCCGGATCCCTCGGAAGTCCCGAGACTGAATCCCATGCGGCTTCTCCAGCACCTTCTCTCCCGCTTCTGGCCCAACGCCCCACAGCAGGCGGAGGGCTCCATGCCCCAGCTGAGCGGCCTGGAAAACCACAGCCAGGCCCTCCGCGAGCAGCGGGGCTTGCTGGGGGAGCTCCAACTCCTCCAGCTCGCCCAGGGCCTGCAATACGCGGCCCAGCGGCGGGGCCACTACAACCCCGCCGCCGCCGAGGCCCTGATCGGCATCGGCGATGCCCTTGAGCTGCACCACGGCTGGGATCCGCTGATGGTGGACGCCTGGCTGGAGCGGCTCGGGCTGTGGGATCAGGAGTGCCGAGCCGAGGCAGCCTCCTCCGGATCAGCCACTGGAACCCGGAGGCTCTCGTTGCGGTGCCGCGCAAAACAGTTAACTAGCCCCACGAATCTCGTGGAAGGAGGGAGAAGACTGCAGGTCTGGGGAAATGGGTCGCCTGAGATTCGAACTCAGGACCAATCGGTTACAAGCCGCCAAGCGAAGCCCTAAACCCCTTGCAAAAGCTGGGGTCGAGCACGCTTATGCCAAGAAGAATGCCAAGCGGTGTGATGAAGCAGGAGCCACACGATTCTAGCCAGTTCGCGGGAAGGGGCAGAGACGGGAATGAGACGGATGTGATCCCAACTTCCCGCAAGGATTAAGGAGTCCCCCGCCCCCGATCGCTTCCCATCGAACCTCCCAGTGCCAGGCCGGCCAGGATGCTGCGCCCCTGGCTCACGGCGTCATCGATGCGGTGCTGAGGATTGGCGCAGAACAGGGCCAGCGGATGCACCAGCTGCGGTGGGGCTGAGTCCACCACCGGTGGGGTGGAGGCATCGGGATTCAGCACCCCGGCCTGCCCTCTGG
>JBJTWS010000038.1:0-34698 GCA_046081905.1 Synechococcus sp.
CATCCACCAGATCCAGCAGGACATACACCTGATGGTCCTCGGCCAGCCACTCACGCGGCGAGGGAGGCAGCAAGGTGGTCTGATCCGGCTGCCAGGGGCGAAAGGTCTTGGCTGTCTGCATGCCCCATCCTCTCGTCCAGATCCATTGCAGTCACTGGGATCCGGGCAGATTTATGGGCGTCTGTGGAGTGTCACGCGTTGTTCTATGCGCAACAGGCTCCTAGTGCCTTTTCTGGGCAGGGCGGAAGCCACCCCCGCCTTGCAGCAGCGCATCGATGCCGCAGCCGATCCCAGAGCCATGGTGGCCGTGACCAAGGCGGAGGACTTCCTGTTCTCCCCCGCCAGCATCGGTCGCTACCAGCGGGATTGAGGTTTCCATCCCGGTGATGCCTGGCGAGGCCCTCACCGGCGCTTGCCTGCCTGCTGCGGCATTCTTACGGCTCTGTAATCATGAGAGGCGCGGCCTGCCATGCCGCTGAAGCCCCAATCCTGGTGGCTGGATCAAGACCCTGAGCCTCTTCTGCTTGCGGCCCAGTGCGCTGCACCGGATGATCCCCCCTTGCTGCTGCTGCTGAATTGCTCCTCGGGGATGCCGTCGTTCTGGCGGGACCGGATCACTTCCTTCCTGGCACCTGCGGAACGGCAACGTTTGGCCTCGTTTAGGTTCCCAAAAGATCGGGAGCGCTTCCTGGTTGCCCGTGGAGGCATGAGGCTGCTCCTCGCATCTTGGCGGAGGGAGCCCCTTGGTGCCGTAGTGATCGAGACGGGACCCCAAGGCAAGCCGCTATGCCCAGGGGGGCCGGAATTCAACCTCAGCCATGCTGGGGACCTGATTCTGATTGGGCTGCACCGGCATCGCCCTGTTGGGGTGGATGTGGAGTTTCGCTTTCCGGAGGAGGAGTGGAGATCGATTGCCGAGCTGGTTCTGTCCGCTGAGGAGTGTCAGGCTCTGAACCTGCTGCCCAAAGAAAAGCAGAGGGAAGCTTTCCTCGCATCCTGGTGCCGTCTTGAGGCGCGACTGAAAGCAAGGGGCACCGGACTCTCCGGCCTTGGCCGGCTGCACGCGGAGCCGAGTCCTCGGAACGTTGCCGGCCGCGAGGAGATCTGGGACCTGATCCTTCCCCCTGGATATAGCGGTGCAGCGGCCTGCACGGGCGTGTCTTGAGTTCGGAGACTTCCCACCCCAGCGGCAGCCCGCACCCTCCGCCCCCTCACATGCCGGTGATGCAGTAGCCGGCATCCACGTAGAGCACCTGGCCGGTGATGCCCGAGGCCAGCGGGCTGGCGAGGAAGGCGGCGGTGCTGCCCACCTCGTCCTGGGTCACGGTGCGGCGCAGGGGGGCCTTCTCCTCCACGTTGTGGATCATGTCGAGGATGCCGCCGATGGCGGAGCTGGCCAGGGTACGGATCGGGCCGGCGCTGATGGCGTTCACCCGCACCTGCTTCTCGGGGCCGAGTTCGGCGGCCAGGTAGCGCACCGAAGCCTCCAGGGCCGCCTTGGCCACGCCCATCACGTTGTAGTTGGGGATGGCGCGCTCGGCGCCGAGGTAGCTCAGGGTGATCACGCTGGCGCCCTCGGTGAACAGGGGCTTGGCGTAGCGGCACAGGGGCGCCAGGGAGTAGGCGCTCACCTCCAGGGCGCGGGCGAAGCCCTCGGGGCTGATGGCGGAGTAGTCGCCGATCAGCTCCTCCTTGCCGGCGAAGGCCAGGCAGTGCACCAGCACATCCAGGGAGCCCCACTGCTCCTGCACCTGCTGGAACACGGCCTCGATCTGGGCCGGATCCTGCACGTTCAGGGGCTCGAACAGGGTGGGGGCCAGCGGCGCGGTGAGGTCGCGCACCTTGCCCTCGAAGCGGCCCTTCTCATCCGGCAGGTAGGTGACCCCCAGCTCGGCGCCGGCGGCGTGTAGCTGCTGGGCGATGCCCCAGGCGATCGACTTGTTGTTGGCGATGCCGGTGACGAGGGCCTTCTTGCCGCGCAGGTCGAGGAGCATGGTGGGGAGGGGAGAGGCGGCCCGGCAAACGGGCGGTGCGATCGGGCGATTCTCCCCCACGCGCCCGCGCGCTCCCCTGCGCCAGGCTGGCGCGCCCGCCGGATCTCCCCTGCCATGGCCGCTGACCCAGCCCCCCTGGAGGGCGTGCCCCTTGGCTGGGGGGAGGAGCCGGCCGATCTGCCCCGCCGCTTCCCGAGCCGCGACGCCCTGGCCCGCTTCCTGGCGGACTGGAGCCCGGCGGGACCCGCAGCACCGGCGGGCCCGGACAGCGCTAATCGGTGCGATTCGCGGCTGAGTCCGATCCGGGGCGGGCGCCGCGCGGCCGAGGCCCGCCTGGCGGCCCTCGATCCGCTCGGCTACGGCCGCAGCCGCAACCACCTAGAGGGCGCCGTGACGCGCCTCTCGCCCTACCTGCGCCATGGCGTGCTCAGCCTGGCGGAGGTGCGCGATGCGGTGTTCGCCTGGCTCGATCGCCGCGGCTACGGCGCCCCGGAGCGGCGCGCCGAGGGGCGGCAGCTCGCCGGCAAGCTGATCCAGGAGCTCGGCTGGCGCGACTACTGGCAGCGCCTCTGGGCCCAACTGGGCGATGGCATCGCCGCAGACCGCGAGCCGCTCAAGACCGGCCACCCACCTGGCGCCTATGCCGCCGAGCTCCCGCCCGATCTGGCGGAGGGCCGTACCGGCCTGGCCTGCATCGACGCCTTCGTGGCCGAACTCCTGGACACCGGCTGGCTCCACAACCACGCCCGCCTCTGGCTGGCCGCCTACCTGGTGCACTGGCGGCGGGTGCGCTGGAGCACCGGCGCCCGCTGGTTCCTGGCCCATCTGCTTGATGGCGATCCGGCCAGCAACAACCTCAGCTGGCAGTGGGTGGCGAGCAGCTTCAGCCACAAGCCCTATGTCTTCAACCGCGCCAACCTCGAGCGCTTCGGCGGCGGCGTCCACTGCCAGGGGTGCCCCGCCGAGCGGGCCGGCACCTGCCCGTTCGATGCCTCCTACGAGGCGCTGCAGGAGCGGCTGTTCTGGCCCTGCCTGCCGGAGCCTGCCCCCCCGCCGGTGGCTGCCGCGGCGCCCGAAGCGGCTGTTTCGCTGCCCCCGGCCCGGCCGGCGGCCGGATCCCTGCGGGCGCCGATCCTCTGGATCCACGGCGAGGCCCTCTCGCCCCACAACCCCGCCCTGCGGGCCCATCCCGGCCGCCCCGCCCTGTTCGTGTTCGATGCCGCCCTGCTCGCCGGCGGCACCGTCACCGCGCCGCTGCCCCCCGCCCCGGGGCGGCTCGGCTTCCTGATGGAGTGCCTCCTGGAGCTGCCGGTCACGCTCCGGCGCGGCGATCCGGTGGAGGAGCTGCTGGCCTTCGCCGCCCGCCACGGCGCCGATGGGGTGGTGACCACCGCGGCGGTGGATCCCCGCTTCCGGGAGCAGCTCGCGCGGCTGGAGCGGCACCTGCCGGTGGAGCTGCTGGCGCCGGAGCCGTTCCTGCCGTCCGGCGCCGAGCCCTTCACCGCGAAGCAGCTGGGGCGGTTCAGCCGTTATTGGCGCCGGGCGGAGCCGGCGGTGTGGGGCTGCTGGCCGGAGGCGGCCCCATCGGCGGATCGTCCCCCAGCAACTGGCGCTCCTGCTCCAGCACGGCGTTCGGATCGCTGAGCAGGTCGGGTTCCTCCAGCTGGGGGAAGCGCTCCGGCTTCACCTCCTCGGGCCGGCGCGGCGGCTCCACCCACACGAAGCTGCTGCGGGGGGCGCGGCTGGCGCAGAGGGCCTCCAGCTGCTGCCGCAGGGCCCGCTGCACGTCGCGGCGGGCCACGGCCGCGAAGAACTCCGCCCGGGTGGCCAGGCCCGAGCTGAAGGGCGCCGTGCCGTTGCCGTTGAACAGCCGGGCCGGGTCCACGTTCCAGCGGGGCCGGCACTCGCCGGAGCGGCGGGTGTCGGTGTCGAGCCAGAGATGCAGGCCGTAGCCATCGGGCTGGCTCACCACCGCCAGGCCGTCGTGGGGGATGCGCCGCTGCAGTGGGTAGAGGCTCCAGCTGGGCTGGCGGTGGGCCGGCACGCAGCCCGCTAGCAGCAGCGGCAGGGCCAGCACGCGCAGGGCCAGCCGGGGCAGGTCCGCCCGCGGGGGGCCGGGGTGGTGGCCGGAGCTGGGCGGGCGGGGCATGGGGCGCTGCGGGGCGGCCCGATCCTCCCCGAGTGCGCCGCAGCTGCTGCAGCATCGGCGGCAGAACGCGCCCGGCCCATGGCCCTCACCCCCTCCACGATGCTGCCCCTGGGCACCCCCCTGCCCCGCACCCTCTTCGCGGAGGCCCTGGCGGACGGCAGCCTCGAACCCGTGGCCGGCGCGCCGCTGGATCCCGCGGCCCTCGGCGGCCGGCCGCTGCTGGTGCTCTTCCTCTGCGCCCACTGCCCCTTCGTGGTACACATCGAGCCTGAGCTCAGCCGGCTCCAGGCCCACTACGGCGATCGGCTGCAGGTGATCGGCCTCTCGAGCAACAGCACCCTCACCCATCCGCAGGACGGCCCCGAGGGTCTGCGGGCCCAGGCGCTGCGCTGCGGCTGGACGTTCCCGTATCTCCTCGATCGCGACCAACGGCTCGCCCATGCCTTCCGGGCCGCCTGCACCCCCGATCCCTTCCTCTTCGATGCCGACCTGAACCTCGCCTACCGCGGCCAGCTCGACGGCAGCCGCCCCGGCAACGCCGTGCCCCTCGATGGCCGGGACCTGCGCGCCGCCGTGGACGCCCTGCTGGCGGGGCGGCCGGTGGATCCGCAGCAGACCCCCTCGATCGGCTGCAACATCAAGTGGCCCCCGGGAGGGGAGCCCGCCTGGGCCCGCTGAACAGCACAGGCGGTGGGGAGCGGGAAGCCTTGAGGCGGGCTTAATGTTACCGCCATGCAAGTGCCCCCCTTCAGTCTCAGCGAGCAGATCCAGGACCTCGGGGAGGAACTCGACGCTGCCGTTCTGCAGGTGCTGCGCAGCGGCCAGTACATCGGCGGCGCCGGCATCGCCGCCTTCGAGCAGGCCTTCGCCGCGGCCTGCGGCGTGCCCCACGCGGTGGGCTGCAACAGCGGCACCGATGCCCTGATCCTGGCCCTGCGCGCCCTGGGGATCGGCCCGGGCGATGAGGTGATCACGGTGTCGTTCAGCTTCTTCGCCACCGCCGAGGCGATCAGCGCCGTGGGGGCCACGCCGGTGTTCGTGGACGTGAACCCGACCACCTATCTGATCGATCTCGAGCAGATCGAGGCGGCGATCACCCCCGCCACCCGCGCCCTGCTGCCGGTGCACCTGTTCGGCCGGCCGGTGGACATGGAGCGGATCTGCGCCATCGCCGCCGCCCACGGCCTGCGGGTGATCGAAGACTGCGCCCAGGCCACCGGCGCCAGCTGGGCCGGCCGCCCCGTGGGCAGCTGGGGAGATGCTGGCTGCTTCAGCTTCTTCCCCACCAAGAACCTGGGCGCCGCCGGCGATGGCGGTGCCGTGACCTGCCGCGAGGAGTCCGTGGCCCGGGCCGTGCGGGAGCTGGCGGTGCACGGCATGCCGCGCCGCTACCTCCACACCGCCCTCGGCTACAACAGCCGCCTCGATGCGCTCCAGGCCGCCGTGCTGGCGGTGAAGCTGCCCCATCTGACGGAGTGGATCGAGCGGCGCCGCGCCGTGGCCGCCACCTACGGCCAGGCCCTCGCTGAACTGCCGGGGATCACTCTGCCCGCCGCCGGGCCCGAGGGCCACAGCTGGAACCAGTTCGTGGTGCGGGTGCCCGCCTGCCCGGGGGGGCAGGCGGCCTGCGCCGGCCGCTGCCTTCCCGCTGCCGACAGTGCCGCCTTCGGTCTGCCCGAGGCCTGCTGCCGCGACTGGCTGAAGCAGCAGCTCCAGGACGCGGGGGTGACCACGATCATCTACTACCCGATCCCGATCCACCGGCAGCCCGCCTACGAGGGCCTGGGCTACGGCCCCGGCAGCCTGCCGGTCACCGAACGCCTCTGCGCCGAAGTGCTGAGCCTGCCGATCTTCCCCGAGCTGCGCGCCGAGCAGCAGGAGCAGGTGATAACGGTGCTGCGGCGCCTGGCGGGCGCGGCGGCTCCGGCGGCGGCCGTGCCGGCCAGCTCCGCCGTGGCGGCCTGAGCTTCAGCTGCTCCGCAGGGCGGCGTGCAGGGCCTTGAAGCGGGCCTGCTGCTGGCGGTGGTCCACGATCGGGGCCGGGTAGCCGCGCCGCTCCAACGGAGCGATGCTGCCGGTGATCAGGTCGGCGGTGGCCACGTGGCGCAGCTCCGGCAGCCAGGTGCGGATGTAGCTGGCCTACGGGTCGAATTTGGCCGCCTGGCTGGCGGGATTGAAGATCCGCAGGGGTTTGGGGTCCATGCCGCTGCTGGCGCTCCACTGCCAGCCGCCATTGTTGGCCGCCAGGTCGCCGTCCACCAGCCGCTCCAGGAAGGTGCGCTCCCCGAGGCGCCAGTCGCAGATCAGGTCCTTCACCAGGAAGGAGGCCACGATCATGCGGCAGCGGTTGTGCATCCAGCCGCTCCCGTTCAGCTGGCGCATCGCCGCGTCCACGATCGGCACTCCGGTGAGGCCCTGCTGCCAGGCCTCCAGGCGGGTGGGGTCGTTCTCCCAGGGGAAGTGGCGCCACTGGGGCCGGTAGGGCCCCTCCGCCAACTCCGGGAAATGGAACAGGGCATGCTGGTCGACATCCCGCCAGGCCAGCTACTGCTCCCACACCGCGATCGAGGCGAGTTCCTCCTCGCTGCGGGCGTTGGAGCGGGCGGCCGGGGCCGCGGCCCAGGCCTGGCGGGGGCTGAGGGTGCCGAACTTGAGGGCGGCGCTCAGTCCGGAGGTGCCGGCCTCAGCGGGATGGTTGCGGCCGGGTTCGTAGGCGAGCAGGGCCGCCGCCCGCCCTTCGCCCTCCGTGAACAGCCGCAGCTGCGCTTGTGCAGCCGCCTCCCCCGGCCGGCACGGGCAGAGCTCGGCTCCCGGGAAGGGCCGCTCCAGGTCGGCGGCGGCGTCCACGGCCTCCAGCTGCGGCAACGCCTGCCACAGCTCCGGCCGCGGCAGGGCGGCCGGATCCAGGTCGAGCAGCTGGCGCGGGGCAGCCACCGGCGTCAGCCCCCCGGCCGTGGCCGGGAGCGCCAGGGCTTCCTTGCGGGCCACCTGGCCGCGCCAGTTGCGCAGGAAGGGGCCGTAGACCCGGTAGGGCTCCCCCGCCCCGGTGCGCAGGGCCTCGGGCGCCACCAGCAGCTGGTCCCAGTCCACCAGCAGCCGCAGCCCCTCCGCCTGCAGGGCCGCCGCCACCCGCCGGTCGCGCTCGCGCCCGTAGGGCTCCACATCGCGATTCCAGGCCACCACCTCGGCCCCCACCGCCGCCGCCAGCTGCGGCAGCAGCACAGCCGGATCGCCCTGCAGCAGCACCAGCCGTGAGCCCGCCTGCCGCCAGCCCACCGCCAGTTCCCGCAGGCTCTCGCGCAGGAACCACAGCCGGGCCGGCGCCATCGCCGGATCCGCCAGGATCGCCGGATCGAGCACGAACACCCCGGTCACCGCCGGGGTAGCCGCGGCCGCCGCCGCCAGGCCGAGATTGTCGGCCAGGCGCAGGTCGCGGCGGTGCCAGAACAGCCAGCGCGGCGCGCTCATCCCAGGCCCAGCAGCTGCTTGGCCCGGAACCAGGCGGTGACGCTCTTGCCATCGAGGGCTTCATCGCCGCTGGCCAGGGCCGCATCCAGCTCCGCCGGCTCCAGCAGCAGCACCTCCAGGTCCTCGTCGTCGTCGCAGGCGGGGGGCGCCTCCAGGGCGGTGAGTTCGCGGGCGAGGAAGAGGTGGATCACCTCATCGGAGTAGCCGGGGCAGGGCAGCATCGCCCCGAGCGGATCCCAGCGGGCGGCGCTGTAGCCGGCCTCCTCCTGCAGTTCCCGCTTCATGGTGCCGAGCGGATCCTCCCCGTCATCGAGTGTGCCGGCCGGGAACTCCAGCAGCCGGCAGGCCACCGCGAAGCGGTACTGGCGCAGCACCACCACCCGGCCGTCGTCCAGCAGCGGCACCGCCAGGGAGGCTCCCGGATGGCGGATCACCCCGAAGCTGCCCTCCACCCCCATCGGCAGCCGCACCCGGTTGAGCTCGAAGCGGATCTTGCGGGCCTCGAGCGCCTGCAGTGTCTCGAGATGCTCGGCGGGCTCGGGGGGCGGCAGGGGCGCCATGGCGGGCGGGCGGATCCGGCGACGCTAGGCCGGCCACCCCCGCCGGGGCGGCAGCCGCTCAGGGGCCGTTTCGCCGGGGCTTGCCAGCACCGCCGCCAGCCGCGCGGCCACCGGCTCGCCGCAGCCTGGCGGCTGCCAGTGGGGCACCAGCGCGGCCAGGGGCGCGAGCACGAAGCCCCGCTGGCTCCAGAGGGGGTGGGGGAGCAGCAGCGAGGCGCTCCGCCAGGGGCGCGGGCCGCACCAGAGCAGGTCGAGGTCGAGCCGGCGCGGCCCCCAGTGTTCGCGCCGCTCCCGCCCGAAGCGCAGCTCCAGCGCCTGCAGCGCCCGCAGCAACGCTTCGGGATCGCCGGCGGTGGCCTCCGGTGCCGCCAGGGCAGCGCCCCGCGCCAGCAGCACGGCGTTCAGGTAGTCGGGCTGGCCCGGCGGTCCCCCCACCGGTGCCGTGCGGAACAGCGGCGACCAGGCCAGCTCCGGCGTTCCGTCCCCCGGCCACCACTGCCGCAGGGCCTCCGCCAGCGGTGGTCGCACGGCCGTGAGCGTGGCGGCCGGATCCCCCAGGTTGGCCCCCAGACCGATCGCCAGGCTGGCGCCGGCGGGCTCCGATTCACTCGGCACGGCCTGGGCTCAGAAGGGCCGCCGCGGCAGATCCTGCCCGGGGTGGTAGGGCACGAAGGGGGTGCCCGGACCCTTGAAGTTGAAGTCGTTCAGCTTCACGCGGATGCCGCCCAGCTGTTCGTAGGGGCTGTAGAACACGCCGATCTCATAGGCGCGCCGCTGCCAGCGCAGCTCCACGTAGGAGCCGGTCACATCGCCGTAGAACTCGGAGTTGGGGTCCACGTTCAGGCCGATGCCGCCGCTCAGCACCAGCGGCCCCACGATCTGCTGGGTGAGCCCCACGCCCAGCGTGCCGAGGTCCACGGCCCGATCGAAGCTGAGCGGGCTCACCCCCTGCCGCAGGGTGCCGCCGCCGGTAATCGAGAACACGGTGTAGTCGAGGAAGGGCTTGCTGAAGTGCCCGATGGTGAAGGTGGGTCCGCCGGAGAGGGAGATCGTGTTCTGGTTGGTGCCGTCGCTGAAGTAGGCCGCGGTGCCGGTGAGGTTGGCGTTCAGCCGCACGCCCGGCACCACCGGCGTGGCGGAGTAGGGGTTGGCCTGGCCCTCCAGGGGACCCGGCGGCAGGGGCTTGCCGGTCCAGAGGGGCAGGCTGGCGTTGATCGCCACGATCGCGTTCCCGCGCCAGAGATCGAGCAGGTTGCTGCTCTGGAAGGCATTGGCCTGGTAGCGGCCCACCCCGAAACGCCAGAAGTAGTTGCCGCTCAACTGGCCCCAGCTCGGCAGCTTGCCCTTGTCCTCCAGGGAGACGCCGTAGGCGCTGTAGATGTCCTGCTCGCCGAGGGAGCCGTTCCACACCCGGTAGCGGTAGGCGCCGAACAGCCGCAGGGTGCCCTCCCCCACCAGCGGCAGGGGGAACTTGCGGCTCAGATCGCCCCAGCTGCGGGTGCCGTCCGGGATGTTGTCCGGATTGAAGGTGGACATGTCGAGGTTGGCGTTCACCCCGAAGCCCAGCAGCTTGCTCTCGAGCTGGGCCTCGAGGCCGAACAGGTCCGCCCCGGTGATCCCCTGTTCCTGGGGGGAGGCTCCGGCCGGCTCGCCGGGCAGGGGGTAGCTGTCGGTGCGGCCCTCGATCGCCCGCTGCACCAGGAACTGGGGCTGGAGCGTCAGGGTGGTGTCGGTGCCGATCTCGAGCGGCCGGATCTTGTAGCCGATGAAGAAGCCGTCGCGGTCCTCGCCGTCGTTGCCGAGGACGAAGCGGTTCTCCACCTCCTCCTGTTTCTGGATCCGGGTCTCGCGGGTCACCGGGATCGGCAGCCGGTCTTCAAGAATCAGCCGGTTGCGGCCCGCCCGGATCAGGGTGTCGCCGTTCGGCTGGAGGGTGGCCACCACCTGCTCGGAATCCAGCCAGTTCTGGGCCGGCGTGTAGGGATCGTTGGTGAAGGAGGCCCGGTCGGCCCGCAGCTCTCCAGGTGCCAGCCGCACTCGGCGAGATTGGAAGCGCCAGCGAGTGATCGTGCCCGTCACCAGCTGACGGTTGCTGCGTGCCGAGAGATCCTGCAGCTGCGGCGGGCGCACGGCACCGAAGTCGTTCACTAGATCGGGCGTGGCCGGATTGTTGTCGTCTCCGAAGGCGCGGCGCCGCTGGGCCGTGAAGCTCTGCTGGAACTGCACCTCCCGCACCCGCTGGCGGATGCCGCTGATCACCTGGCGCCGTTCCTCCTCCCGCGCCCGGGCCTGGGCCCAGACGTTGCCGCGGGGGGCGGCGGAAGCCGGGGGCGGGGGGGCTTCGGCGGCGGTCGGGGGTTCCTGGCCGGGATCGCGCACCTGGGTGGGGCCCATGGCCACGTCCTCCAGCAGCTCCGGCAGGGTGGGCGACTCGTCGCCCGTGGGCGGCCGGCTGCCGGGGCACCCGAGCGAGGGTGGCATCGGCACATCCACGCGGGCGAACTGGCGGCGCGCATCCCGCTGGCCGAAGCGGTAGCGGAAGCCGATCAGGTAGGCGTTGCTGCCCTCCTTCACGCCGCTGTAGGTGCCGTAGGCGCCGGAGCGGTGGTGGATGCGCCCCACCACCGACCACTGCGGCGACACCAGGGCCTCGGCCTCGAAGGCGAGATAGTTCAGGAACTGGGCGAAGTTCTCGCGGAAGGTCTTCTCGTAGTTGCTGACGCTGGTGTTGAAGCTCACCCCCTCCACGAAGTAGAGGTTCAGCCAGGGCTGCAGCCACAGGCGCACGCCGATGCCGGCCGTGAGCTCCCCGAAGCTTTGGGCCGGGGTGTTGGCGAAGGGCACGTCCTGGTTGAAGCCGCCGCCGGGCTGGCTGGCGGCGCGGTGGCTCATCAGGTTGGTGTCCAGCTCCAGGGCCAGGGGGCCGGCATCGAGGAGCCGCCGCTGCAGGCCGAGCCCCACGAGGTACTCCGGCCGCCAGTTGCCCTTGAAGATGAAGGTGTCGCCGAAGTTGGCATCCACCATCTGGCCCCCCCAGGCGGTCACGGCCCAGGAATAGGGGTGCCAGTCGGGCAGTGGCGGCAACTGGGGGGTGCAGCTCACCGGCTCCGGCGGCGGCAGGGGCGCGGCGGGCGTGGATTCGAGGTCGAGGTCCTGCTGGGTGCTGTCGAGGTCCAGCACGCCGTAGACGTCGTCGAGCTCTCCCACCAGCTCAAGCAGGTTGTAGCGAAGCCGGCTCGCCTGCAGGTATTGCTGCCCCCGCTGGAAGCGCACGCTGCCGATGGCGTAGAGGGTGCGGGCGTCGGCGTCGTATTCGATCCGATCGGCCAGCAGCCGGCCGCCGGCGATCAGGGCGCTGGCGTTGCCGATCGACACGAAGCGGTTCAGGCGGGAGTCATAGCCCTGCTGGTTGGCGCTCACCTGCAGTTCCTGGGGCGGCTCCTGTCCGGGGGCGGCGGGGCCGTCGATGCGGGCGGGCGTCTGGGGTGTGGCCGGCCCCCCCGAGACGGGTGGTTCCGAGACCGGCGGGACCGGGTCCGGCGAACCCAGGGCTGGCGGAGCCGGCTGCGGCGAATCCAGCTCCGGCGAATCCGTGGGGGCCGCCATCGGATTCAGGGTGTCCGGCAGCGGCTTCCAGGTGGGAAGCGGCTCAGGATCGGTGGCGGCCGGCGGTCCGTCCAGCGCTTCCAAAGGCGTGGGGCCGGCGGTGGAGCCGTCTGGAAGGTTGGGGGCCGCCTGGGCGGCTCCAAAGCCGGCCAGGAGCCACAGCACAAGAATCCCCCCGGCGCCTCGGGCCCATTGCAATGGCCTGGAGATCGACGCCACGGGGGGATGCGGAAGGCGCAGATCCTGCCATGAAGCAGCCGGTCACCCCAGGGGAACCGGGCCGGTTAGCTCCATGGTCAGGAGGCTCAGCCCTGGTCTCAGTCCTCGAGGTCCTTGCGGCTGGGGGTGCGGCTGGGGTCGCTCGCCAGGAAGCCGAACACAAAGATCCCGATGAAGAAGAAAACGACCGAGTAAACCGAGATCTTGAGGGCGAGCATGGTCAAACCTGCTGGGGCAGGGGCGAGGGAGAAGTCGGGTGACAGGGAGTGACAGGCGCCGGTCGGTGCCTCGCAGGCCCTGCGGCAGCCGCATCATCCTATGGGTCCTGGCCGGTCATCCAAAATGCCCGAGGGTCCTGGGGAACAGGATTCCCAGCGGATTGAAACGTTTCCGTCACGTTCCCGCCGCGACCTGCAGCCCCTCTGGCTCCGCCCCTGGCCCGATGGCTCCGAAGGCCCGGCCCTGACCCATCCCTGGGGGGCGCAGGCGCGGCCCGACTGGGTGGCGCGCGGCCTGATCGTCTTGCCCCGCGGCGCGCAGGAGCTGCGGCTGCGGCTCTCGCTGCCGCGGCCGGAAGACTGGGTTCCCCTGGCCGGCTCCGCCGTGGCGCGGCTGGTGCTGCGCTGGTGGGCCGAGCACGCCGAGCTCTGGGTCGATGGCCGCCTCCGCCACCGCGGTGATCTGTTCGACACGGGCTGCCGCTGGCCCCTGCCCGCCTCCTGGTGGCAGGGCGAGGCCCTGGCGCTGGAGCTGCGGCTGCGCAGCCCCCGCCACGACGACGGCGCCCTGCTCCACAGCCGCCTGGAGCTCGAGCCCACCGATCCCGCCGATCCCGATGGTCTGCTGGGCGAAACCGCCGCCGCCCTGGAGCAGCTGCGGCGGCAGCGGGGCCTGCCCCTGAGCCCGGAGGCCGGGTTCCACGTGCTCGGCCATGCCCACCTCGATCTGGCCTGGCTCTGGCCCGTGGCCGACACCTGGCAGGCGGCCGAGCGCACCTTCGCTTCGGCCCTGGATCTGATGGAGCGCTTTCCGCAGCTCCGCTTCGGCCACTCCACCCCCGCCCTCTACGACTGGCTGGAGCAGCACCGGCCGGCCCTCTTCGCGCGGCTGCGGGCCGCCGCCGAAGCGGGTCGCTGGGAGCCGCTCAATGGCCCCTGGGTCGAGACCGACTGCGTTCTGGTGGCCACCGCCTCCCTGCTGCGCCAGTTCCAGGAGGGGCAGCACTACAGCCGTGCCGTCTTCCCGGGCTGGGAGCACCCCCTGGCCTGGCTGCCGGACAGCTTCGGCTTCGGGGCGGGTCTGCCGGCGGTGGCGGCCGCCACGGGGGTGCGCTGGTTCTGCACCCACAAGCTGGCCTGGAACGCCACCAATCCCTTCCCCCACCGCCTCTTCCGCTGGCGCAGCCGCTGCGGTGCCGAGGTGCTGGCCCTGATGACCGCCCCGATCGGCACCGATGGCGATCCCGAGGCGATGGAGCGCCACCGCCTCGACTGGCGGCAGGCCACCGGCCTGGAGCGGGCCCTCTGGCTGCCGGGGGTGGGCGACCACGGCGGCGGCCCCACCGCCGAGATGCTCGAGCAGCTGGCCCTCTGGCAGCACCAGGCTGCCGCCGCCCCCCAGCGGCACGGCACCCTGCGGCAGTTCCTGGCGGAGCTCGAGCCCCTGGCGCCGCGGCTGCCGGTGTGGCGCGAGGAGCTCTACCTCGAACTGCACCGCGGCTGCGCCACCAGCCGTCCGGACCAGAAGCGCCACAACCGCACCCTGGAGCGGCTGCTGCAGGAGGCCGAGCTGGCGCGGGCGCTGGCCCCAGCGGAGGAGGCCGCGGGGGAGGCACAGCCGCTCCCCTGGCGCGATCTGCTGTTCCAGCAGTTCCACGACATCCTTCCGGGCACCTCGATCCCGGAGGTGTTCGAGCAGGCCGAGCCCCAGTGGCGCCGCGCCCGGCGCGCGGCCCGCCAGGCGCGCGACCGGGCCCTGCACGCCTGGCTGGGGGCGGCCCCGCCGCTGCCGGCCCAACCGGCCGCTGAGCCCTGGTGGCTGGCCCAGCTCCAGCCCCTGGCGGCGGCTCCCCTCACCCTGCGGCTGCCGCCGGGTCGCTGGAGCGTGCCGTCGCCGGCTGGCCTGGCGGCTTTGCCCCAGCAGCCGGCCGCGTCGGGCGGCACCTGGGTGCAACTGCCGGCCCCCGCCGGGGTGGGGGCCCTGGCGCTGCTGCGCCAGCCCGGTGAAGCCCCCGCCGCCACCCCGCCGGAGCCGCTCCAGCCGGTGCGGGTGAGCCCCGATCCGGCGCGGGGGGCCGCAGGCTGGCGCCTCGAGAACGGGCTGCTCGCCGTGGCCGTCGGAGCGGCCGGGGTGGAGCAGCTCTGGGATGCCGAGGGCCAGCCCCAGCTGGCTGCGCCCCTGGCCTGGCGCCGCTTCCGCGACCGGGGCGAGTTCTGGGATGCCTGGGATCTGGCCGCCGACCACCGCGACCATCCCCGCCCCTGGGAGTGGAGCGGCGCCCCCGAATGGCTGGAGCGGGGCCCCCTCTGCGCCGCCTTCCGCTGGCGGGGCCACTGCGGCGCCAGTGTGGTGCGGCTGGATGGGCGGCTGCGGGCCGGCTGCCCTTGGCTGGAGCTCACCCTCTCCCTCGACTGGCGCCAGCGCCATGAACTGCTGCGGCTGGAGGTGCCCCTGGCCTGGCGGGCCGTGCGCTGGGCCTCCGACACCAGCGGCGGCGTGCTGGAGCGCCCCGCCGACCCCGTCACCGCCCGGGAGCGGAGCCGCTGGGAGGTGCCCGCCATCAGCTGGAGCGCGGCCCTAGGGCCGCCCGACTCCGCCGCAGCGGGGTCGGCGGGTCTGGCGGTGCTGCTGCGGGGCCCCCAGGGGGTGAGTGCGGGGCCCGGCCACCTGGGGGTGTCGCTGCTGCGGGGCCCCACCTGGCCGGATCCCTCCGCCGACAACGGCCTGCAGCGCCAGACCCTGGCGCTGATGCCCTGCCCGGGCGGCTGGCGGGCGGCGGGCGTGCCGGAGCAGGCCCTGCGGCTGCGGGAGCCCCTCTGGCTGCGGCCGGCGTCCCCGGCCCCGGAAAGCACCGCGGCTCCCGATCCCGCGGCCAGCCAGCCGCGGCCGGCCCTGCCGCCCCTGGGCGAAGACCTGCAGCTGATCGCCCTCACCGCCGATCCCACCCCGGGGGTGGTGCGGCTAGCGGTGCAGAACCTGGGCCCCTGCCGCCGCCTCCTCGCCACCGGGCCGGGCTGGCGGGTGCTGGAGGCAATGGATGGGCTATACGGCGCGTCAGTGGGGCCGGAAGACGCAACGGAGGAGATCCGCCCGTGGGCGCTGAGATTCTTTCGGCTGCAGCGGATGGCGGCCTGAACCGGGGCCGTCGTCACGGCAGCGCGGCCCTCGGTGCTCAGTCGTCGTGGTCGTCGAAGGGGTCGGTGAGGCCCTTCGAGGGCGGCCCGAAGGCCTGGTACACGCCGAAGCCGGTGAGGGCCAGCAGCACCGCCAGCACGGCGAGGGCAACCGAAAGGGCGGGCGAACCTGTGGATTCCATACAAGTCTCGACAGCTCCAACCGGCTGCCCTGTCGTGAGCTTTACAGTAGCCGCCACGCTTCCTTGTCCGAGAGGATCGAGCTACATGGCCCAACGCACCCGCCTGGGAGATCTGCTGCGCCCCCTGAACTCCGAGTACGGCAAGGTCGTTCCCGGCTGGGGCACCACCCCTGTGATGGGGGTGTTCATGCTCCTGTTCCTCGTCTTCCTGCTGGTGATCCTGCAGCTCTACAACAAGTCGCTTCTGCTCGAGGGCATCACCGTCAACTGGAACGGCATCGGCTGATTCCATCCGGCTTCTTCCTTCATGAATTTCTTCGGTATCGGCCTGCCCGAGCTGGCCGTGATCGCGGCGATCGGCCTTCTCGTGTTCGGTCCGCGGCGTCTGCCGGAGCTCGGCAAGACCCTGGGGCGCACCCTCAAGGGCTTCCAGTCCGCTTCGCAGGAGTTCGAGAAGGAGTTCCGCACCGCCATCGCGGCCGAGCCCGAGGCTTCCGCGGATCCCGAGCCGGCGACAACTCCTGCCCTGGCGGCCACCACCGTTGCTGCCGCCCCCTCTGCGGTGGCAGCCGCGGAGCCGGCGGAGGCCCCGGCCAGTGCCACCCCAGCCCCGGAGCCTGAGGGTTCCCCGGCAGCCGCCGAGCCCTCCTCGCCAGCCGCCTGATCCCTCCCCCTTCGCTGTTGCGGTCTTCGGTGGTGATGCCGGGGACCGCTTCCTTTTGTTCCGTGCGTTCCCCCTCCCCGGGACCCGCGGCTGCCGCCCCCCCGCCGCCGGCGCTGCGGCTGCTGGTGGGCCTGGGCAACCCCGGTCCGAAGTACGTCGACACCCGCCACAACGTGGGCTTCATGGCCCTGGAGCGCCTGGCCCGCCGCGAGGGCGTCAGCTTCCGCCAGCAGGGCAAGCTCCACGGCCTCCTGGCTGAGGTGGGCCACGCTGACCGCCGCCTGCGGCTGCTGCTGCCGCAGACCTACATGAACGACAGCGGCCGCTCGATCCGCGCCGCCCTCGACTGGTTCGACCTCCAGCCCGCCGAGATCTTGGTGGTGGTGGATGACATGGACCTGCCCTTCGGGCGCCTGCGGCTGCGGGCCTCCGGCAGCGCCGGCGGCCACAACGGACTGCGCAGCACCATCCGCCACCTCGGCACCGAGGCCTTCCCCCGCCTGCGCATCGGGATCGGTGCCCCGGCCGAGCAGCCCGAGGAGCGGCGGGCCCGCACCATCTCCCATGTGCTCGGTCGCTTCTCCGCGGCCGAGCAGCCGCGGCTGGAGGAGGTGCTCGAGGAGGTGGTGGACGGCTTCGATCGGATCGTTCGGCTCGGGCTGGAGCGGGCCGGCAACCGGCTGAACAGTTTTTCGCCCCAGGCTGCGTCAGCCTGAATCCTCCTGCCGTTCCGTTCCCCCTTGCCGTGAGCCGCCTGCCCGCCACCACCGCCCAGCTCCGGGTGCTGCGCCAGAGCTTCAGCCAGCGGCTGCTGGAGGGGGAGGTGTCGGCCGGAGGCTTCCACTGGACCTTCCGCTGGGCCTTCGATCGCGGCGAACTGGCCGTGGAGCCCTCGCTCGGGCGCGCCCTGATTCAGGACGCCCTGCTGCGCTTCCTCCTCCAGGCCGACTACCAGCTCGAACCCGGCGGCGACTACGCCTTCACCGTGCGGGCCAGCTTCTGATCGCATGCCCGCCGAAGCGGCTGGCCGAGGTGGCGCTCCAGCAGCAGTTGCGCCACCACGTCGTCCCAGTCGCGGGGCGGCTGCCGCAGGCCCCGCGGCAGGCAGCGGCGCCAGCCCCGGGGCGGGAACAGCTGCCAGTAGCGCTCCCGCGCCGCCAGGGTGCTGCCCCGCTCCTCCACCAGCTCCACGGTCACCAGCGGCGTGAGCCGATCCTGCCAGGCGTGGCTGCCGGTGCCGTTGCCCAGCACCACCGCCTCCACCAGCCCCTGGCGGCACCACTGCTCGAGCTGGGCCCAGGCCTGCTCCGGGGGCAGCACCACTGCCGCTTCGATCCGGCGCCGCTGCGGGTCGGTGCGGACCAGGCCGCACTTGCTGCGGCCGGGATCGAGGCCCGCCAGGCCGGAGGCGGCGGACGGGGCAGCGGAGCCTGGGGCCATGGCGGACGCGGCGGAAGGGAGGGCGATCTTCAGGGACGGGCGGAGGCGCGGGCACGGACCCAGCGCAGCTCCACCACGATCGGATCCGGTGTGTCGGCATCGCGCACCGCCACCGCCTCCAGCAGGGCCGGCTCGTCGCCGGGCCGCTCGGTGAGGTCGCGGGCGAGCTGGTTGAAGCGGGCGGCATCGAACTGCAGCCCATCGGTGATCGAGCCCTGGCGCTGCACCTTGGCGTAGGCGGCGGCCAGCAGCAGGTTCAGGCGGCTGTTCACCTGCTCGGGGCTGCGCACCTCCGGCTCGAGGCTGGTGGTGGCCAGCACCTCGCCGGCCCGGGTGACGCTGCGGTTGGGGCGCAGGTCCGGGAAGGCCAGCACCTGCCGCTCCCCCCGCAGCACGTTCGCGGCCGAGAGCAGGCTCACCACCCAGGAGCCGGGGCGGGCCAGCAGGGTCTCGAGCTTGGCGATGTCGTTCTTGGGCACCAGCAGGATCTGACGGTCGGGCGGCTCCCCCGGCAGCACCCGCTGGAAGGCGGCCCGGTTGGCCTGCTGCAGGAGCGTGTTGATCACATCGCGGGCCTGCTCGGGGCGCTGCAGCATCACCTTGGCGGTGGCCAGGGGCTGGCCGCTGCTGATCACCACATCACCGCGGCGCAGGGCGATGATCTTGGTCTCCAGGTCTTCGAGCTCGCGCTCGCCCGCCTTGATCTGCCCCTGCACCCGGGCCAGCTCGGCTTCGGTGCGGCGGATCTCCCCATCCTTCGCCGCCACGTCGCGGCTGAGCCGGTTGCGCTCCGCCTGCAGCTGGTCCCGTTGGCGCTGCAGCGGCAGCAGTTCCCGCCGCAGCTGCTGCAACCGCCGATCGGCCTCCTGGCGCTGGGCCTGGGCCCGCTGGCGATCGGCCTCGGAGCGGCGCGTGGCCTCCTGGGCCTTGCGGCTGGCCTGCTGGGCGGCGGCACTGGCGGCCTGGGCGCCCAGCAGCTCCCTGCGGCTGCGCTCCAGATCCTCGCGGCTCTGCTGCAGCCGCTGCTCCAGCTGGTCGAGCTCGAAGAGGCCCACCCGCAGCCGCTCGCTCACCAGCAGCATCAGCCCGAGCGAGATGGCACTGATCAGCGAGCCGGTGAGCACCGTGATCAGCACGGCGGTGCGCCGCGGCCGCAGGTTGAAGAGGCTCAGGCGCGCCTTGCCCACCCGGCTGCCGAGGCGATCCCCCAGGGTGGCCAGCACGCCGCCCAGCACCAGCAGGGCCAGGATCAACAACCAACCGCTCATGGCATCCCCCTCATCACTCCGGTCCCATTCCTGCGGCGTGTCCTGGCATGGAGGCTGCATCCTGCAGCAGAACCGCCGAGCCGTGGGGATCGACTAGCCTCTCCCGCGCCTGGGCAGCGCGTGCATGGTTCCCGACTTCCTGGTGATCGGCGCGCAGCGCTCCGGCACCACCTGGCTGCACCGGGTGCTGCGCCAGCACCCCGGGCTCTGGCTCACCCCGGTGAAGGAGCTCCACTACTTCGACAAGCCCCGCATCCGCCTCGGAGTTCTCGATGCCGACGAGCGTCGCCGGGCCCGCTTCTGGGATCTGAAGCGCTTCGCCCGGGAGCCGCGCTGGTACACCCGCTACTGGTTCCTGCCCCGCAGCGATGCCTGGTACGGCCGGCTGTTCGCGCCGGGCCACCGCCTCGGCCGCCGCAGCGGCGAGATCACGCCGGCCTACGCCACCCTCGAGCGACCGGTGTGGGAGCGGATGCAGCGGATGGCGCCGGAGCTGAAGATGATCTTCGTGATGCGCGATCCGGTGGTGCGGGTCTGGTCCGCCATCCGCAACCGGGTGCGCAAGGGCCAGTTCGATGGCCAAGCCGCCACGGCGGCCCTGCTGGAGCAGGCGCGGCTACCGGGTTCCGCCGCCCGCTCGGATTACCTGCGCACGATCGAGACCGTGGAGGCGGTGTTCGGGCCCCAGGCGCTGCACTGCTGCTTCTTCGAGCAGCTCAGCAGTGAACCCGCCCCGCTGGCGGAGGCCCTGTTCCGCTTCCTGGAGGTGCCGCCGCTGGGGGACGCCCTGGAGCTGCCGCCGGCCGTGAACGTGGCCGCCGGCGGCCAGGAGCCGCCCCTGGCCTTCCAGCGGGAGATGGCCCGCGACTACCTGCCGATGGTGCAGCGGCTCGCCGATCGTTTCGGGGCGGTGCCCGCCGCCTGGGCTGAGCGCTACCGGGCGCAGCTGGCCTGAAGCTGGGGCCGGCAGGTTCGCGGCAGTGCTCAGCTGAAGCGCTTGGCCAGGGCGATCGGATCGAACACCGTGATCTTCTTGCGGTCGATCTGCACTAGGCCCTCGTTGCGCAGGTCGCCGAGCAGACGGGTGATCGTGACCCGGGTGGAGCCGATCGCCTCGGCGATCGCCTGGTGGGAGAGGCGCAGATCGATCGTGATCCCCTCCTGGCTGGGCACGCCGAAGTCGCGGCAGAGCACCAGCAGGAAGCTCACCAGCCGCGACAACATGTCGCGGTGGGTGAGGGTCTCGATCATCGTCTCGGTCTGGAGGATCCGCGAGGAGAGCCCCTGCAGCAGCAGCAGGCCCACGCTGGCGTCCCGCTCGATCGCCAGCCGCACCGAGGAGGCCGGCGCCGTGACCATCTCGACCCGGGTGAAGGCAATGGCGTGGTAGAAGCGGTCGGAGCGCTGGCCGGTGAGCAGCGAGAGCACCCCGAAGAGGCTGTTGTCCCGCAGCAGGGCCACCGTGATCTCCTCGCCGGATTCATAGACCCGGGACAGGCGCACCGCGCCGCGGCGCAGCAAGTACACCCGCTCGGCCGGATCGCCGGGGAAGAAGATCGTCTTGCCGCGCTCCACGGTCTCGACGCTGCTGCCGGCCAGACCCCGCATCACCTCCAGCAGGGTCGCCCCGGCGCTGGCGGAGGCGGCGCCTGTCCCCCCGGCGGGAGCATTGGAGGGGGGAGGGGTGTAGCGGCTGAAGCCGCGTGTGGCGCCGACCATGACGGCGGTGCAGGTCCGGGGAAGCTACGGACCGGCCCTGCACAGTCTTGTAGCAAGGAACACGGTTGCCGTCAGCGCCTGCCACGAGGCTCACGGTGGCCCCTGCCTATCCGGCCGCGGCCGGGGCTCCGGCGGTGCGGCTGATACGTCTGTTTCCACCAGGGATGGTGTGCGCGGCTTGTCCAGGGGCCCGAGACCGCTACATTCAGGATCCAGCCCAGACGGCCCGACCGGCTTCCGGCCCCGTCCTGTGCACCGGTTCCCCGCGCTCCGGCTCCCGAATGACCGCCAGCCTCGCCAGCCCCCAGGGCAGCCACCGCCCCTCCCAGCGTGGTGAGTCGGCCCCCCGGGGCCAGCGGCTGGAGCCGGCCCGCCCCGCGGCCCGCACCCTGGTGCCCCTGCGGCCGGTGCCCCAGCCCGAGGGGCTGCTGCAGGTGCATACGGCCCCCTTCCGCGGCAGCTTCGGGGCGGTGTTCAGCCAGGCGCTGCGCACTGCCGGCCTCGGCAGCCGGGTGCTGGTGAGCCAGTTCCTCAAGGGCGGCGTCGACCAGGGGGTGGAGCGGAGCCTCTGGCTCTGCGGCCGGCTGCAGTGGCTGCGTCCCGCCGTGCCCTCCTGCCTGGCGGAACCCGCCGGCGCGGTGCCCGAGGCGGAACTCGCCCTGGTGGCCGTGCGGGAGGTGTGGGAGTTCAGCCGCGCCCAGTTGCTGGCCGGCGCCGTGGACCTGATGGTGCTCGATGAACTCGGCCTGGCGATCGAGCTGGGCTATCTGCCCCTGGCGGAGGTCACCGAGGTGCTGGAGCAGCGGCCCGCCCAGCTCGATGTCATCCTGACGGGCCCGGCCATGCCCGCCGGTCTGATGGCCATGGCCGATCAGGTGACCCAACTGCGCCGCGGCTGATGCTCAAGAACGACCGCTGGATCAAGGAGCAGGCCGCCGCCGGCATGATCGAGCCGTTCCAGTCCCACTTGGTGCGTCACCTCGAGCCCGACACCGCCAGCGCGCCGGTGCTGAGCTTCGGCTGTTCCTCCTACGGCTACGACCTGCGGCTGTCGGCGAAGGAATTCCTGATCTTCCGCCATGTGCCCGGCACGGTGATGAACCCGAAGCGGTTCAACCCCGCCAACCTGGAGCCAGCCCCCCTGCACTAAGACGAAGACGGCGCCTACTTCATTCTTCCGGCCCATTCCTACGGCCTCGGCGTGGCCCTCGAGAAGCTGCGGGTGCCCAGCACCATCACCGTGATCTGCCTGGGCAAGAGCACCTACGCCCGGCTCGGCATCATTGTGAACACCACCCCGGCAGAAGCGGGCTGGGAGGGCCATCTCACCCTGGAGTTCAGCAATTCCTCCGGCGCCGATTGCCGGATCTATGCCAACGAAGGCATCTGCCAGCTGCTTTTCTTCGAGGGCGATCCCTGCGACACCACCTATCACGATCGCTCCGGCAAGTACCAGCACCAGCCCGAGCGCGTCACCCTCGCGCGGATCTGAGCCACCGGTTGGGGTGGTGGTTCAGGGCGTGAGCCCCAGGGCGCGGCGGATGCTGCCCAGGCAGGGTAGGCCGCTGCTGCAGAACGGCACCGGACGGTTGTTGATCACGAAGCTGCTCGTGGCCGCAGGGGCGGCCTCCCCACCGCCGCCGCCCGGGGCGGGCAGCGCGATCGGGGCACCGGTGGGTCCGGCGGGGCCGCTCACGGCGGGGCCGGCGGCGGCCGTGGCGCTGCTGCTGGCCAGGCTGCTGCGCACCTGATCCAGGGTCTGGCCGTAGCCGGCGCTCCCCTGCTGCTGCAGGGCACCCTGCCCACTGCCGGCGGCCGCGGCATCCAGCAGCATCTGGGCGCTGGCGGGGGCACCGCCACTGGCGCCGGCCAGCAGGGCCGCGGCGGCCAGGGCCCAGGGTCGCAGTGGGCGGGAAAGCATCACGGGATCAGGGGGACGAAACGGATTCAGGGGGCCAGCCTGGCGCGGTGCAGGCGGCTGCGGGCATACCAGTCGGCGAATTCGGGAGCCCATTGCTGCAGATGGGGCCAGAGCAGATCGCAGAGGGCGCGGATCTCCTGCTGTGCATCGAGCTTGGCGCGCAGATCGAGGAAATGGAGCAGCGCCCGCAGCGAAAAGCTCACCACGAAGTGCTGGCGGTAGTCGAACGGCAGGATGCCGCGGGCGTGTTCCTCGGCGAAGCCCTCCTCCAGCAGGGCGGCATACCGGCGGGCGGCAGCGGCGCAGAGCTCCAGGTCCACGGCCCGCTGCTCAGCTGTGTAGGTGTACTTCTTGCCCTGGCGGTCGCTGTACTGGCCCACGGGCCGGAGATAGAACACCTCCTCCAGCTCCACTTCCCCCCGGGCGGCGCGGCAGATGCGCTCGCCGGTGTAGCGCATCGACTGCACATCGAAGCTCACCCCCACCCGGTGGGTGCGGGCCTGCTGCATCACCGAGTGGGGGAACCAGCCCACGTTCAGCACGATCTGGGCGTGCTCCAGCGGGCCGTAGTGCCCCCGCTCCCCCGCCAGCAGCCGCTTCACGCAGATCTCGCCGGCCCGCTGTTCATCGGGCCAGCTGTCGGGGTCCGCCGCCACGAATTCCTCGCTGTAGTCCTGGTGCATGGCCGCGTAGACGCAGCGCTGCGGGTCGGGGGTGGCGGCGATCAGGGCGACCCGGAAGCGGGGATCCATGGCGGGAAGGGACGGGCGGCGGAAGGGGGAAGAGGGGCCGTGGGCGGCGGGCGGCCTCAGCCGTGGCTGCGGGGGCCGGCCAGGGCGGCGGGCTCGGGGGCGGCGGGCCCCTCGGCGATTGCGCTCACGCTGCCCACCCCCGCCAGCCGCGGCAGCGGGGTGCCATCCACCAGGGCCTCGGCCAGGGCGTTGAGCTCGGGGGCGCTGCGGGCACCGATCGAGCGGCCCACCGACTGGCCTGCTCCATCGAAGAACTCCAGCTGCGGGATGCCGTTCACCTCGTAGCGCTCGATCTCCGGCAGCCAGCGGGGGTTGTCCACGTTGAGAAGCACCACGTTGAGCCGGTCGCGGTGCTGCCGCTCCACCGCCTCCATCGCCGGCGCCATGGAGCGGCAGGCCTCGCACCAGTCGGCGTAGAACTCCACCAGGCTGGGGCGGCCGTTGCTCAGGGCCACCGGCAGGTCCAGGGAGCGGCGGGCCAGCTGCTCGAGGGGCGCCTCGGGATGGAGCCCTCCCCGCAGCCAGAACAGCGCCACCACCAGCGCCGCCGCCACCGCCGCCAGCACCATGCGTTCGCGCCGTCCCAGGGCGGGGCCGTGGTTCAGATCTCGGGAGGGTTCTGCGGGAGTCGCCATCGGTCAGAGGACGCCGGTGGGCACTCTGGCAGTTCCCGCCGGCGGGCCGCTCCGGGGGAAGGTTGCTAGCGTCCGCTCCGGAGGGTCGGTCCCTTGAAACGACGTCTGACGCTGCATTTCCCCCGGGAAGCGGTGCACCAGCCCATCACCTACCGGCTGGCGGTGGACTTCGACGTGGCCGCCAAGATCCTGCGCGCCCAGATCGCCCCCAATCAGAGCGGCACCATGGTGGTGGAGCTCTCCGGCGACATCGATGAGCTCGAGGCCGCCGAGGCCTGGCTGGAGAGCCAGGGACTGGCCCTCAACCGGGCCCCCGGCGAGATCCGCATCGATCCCCACCGCTGCGTCGACTGCGGCATCTGCACCGCCATCTGCCCCAGCGGCGCCCTCCGCTGCGATCCCCCCGGCTGGACCCTGCGCTTTGAAGCGGCCCGCTGCCTGGTGTGCGAGCAGTGCATTCCCAGCTGCCCGCTCGAGGCCATCTCCCTGGTGCTCGACCAGCCATGATCCGTTTGCTTCGGCTGCTAGCCCTGCCCTTCCGGGCGCCCCTGCTGCTGCTGCTGCTGGGGGTGAGCCTCTACCTGGGCATGCACTGGAGCCTCAGCCTGCCGGAGCTGAGCGAACGCTTCGCCAGCCCCACCCGCCTGATCTGGCTGGTGGAATGCCTGCATGCGCTGGTGGTGGTGGTGATCTGCACCATGCCCGACATCCTGCTGGTGCGGCTCTCGCAGCTGATGGCCGCCAGCCGGGTGCTGAGCCTGGTGGTGACCCTGCTGCTGGTGACCCTGGCGGGGTTGTACCTGCTGCACCTCAACGTGCTTTCGAACGTGCTGATCCTGGCGCCGGCGGTGCTCCTGGCCCGCCTCGACCTGGCCCGGATCCGGGTGGTGCCCAACTCCCGCACCACGGCCCTGGCCCTCAGCCTGCTGGTCACCGGGGGGCTGCTGACAGGACGCTGGCTGGGCAGCCAGGGCTGAGCCGCGCTGGCTCCGGCGGCGCCGGGACCGGCTGCCGGTAGCTCCAGAGGTTGCCGAGCACCTTCTTCACGTACAGGCGGGTTTCGGGGTACGGGATGGCCTCCACCCACAGCTCCGGATCCCGCTGCAGCCGCAGCCGCTGCTCGTTGCTCTCCAGCCAGCCGGCCACCGCACCGGGCCCCGCGTTGTAGCTGGCCACCAGCGGAATCGGCTCGCCATTCCAGAGGCGGGCCAGCTGCTGGAGATAGAGCGCCCCCAGCCGGGCGTTGAGGGCCGGATCCTCCAGGTCGCGGCTGCCCAGGGGGCGGCCCGCCAGCTCCGAGGCGGTGCTGGGCAGCAGCTGGAGCAGCCCCGCCGCCCCCACCGGGGAATGCACCGTGGGGGTGAAACGCGATTCCTGGCGCGCCACAGCCAGCAGCAGCTCCGGCGGCAGACCGAGCGGGGTGGCGGCCGCCTCGATCTCGGCCTGGAAGCGGCGCGGGTGGAGGCTGCGCTCGAGCAGCGGCTGCAGGTTGCAGGGGTCGGGGGTGAGCCGCAGGGCGGCCAGCTCCAGCTGGCCAAGGCCGGTCCAGTCGTCGCCCACGCCCTGGCGCAGCCGGCCCTCCACCAGCAGGCTGCGGGGATCCTCCGGAGAACTCTCCGGCCGGCGGTGGCGCCAGTGCTCCCAGGCCTCCAGCGGCTGGTCCAGCCGCCAGAGGGTGTCGAGCGCGGGATCGCCGCTGCCCAGCGGCCACCAGGGGGCGCCGCCCGCCGCCGCCGTGGCCGCCGGTGGATCCAGGGGCTTCAGCAGGTTTTCGGCGGTGGGATCCCCCAGCCGGTCGGCCGCCCGCCAGTCGTAGTAGCCCCCCGGCCAGCGCTGCCGCAGGGCCCGCCAGCCCTCCAGGGCCTCCTGGCTCTGCCCCAGCCGGGCCCGGGCCTCGTTCTGCCAGAAGGCCGCCCGGGCCGCCAGGGGCGGCGGCAGCTGCTCCAGCGGGATTGCCTCCAGCAGGGCGGCCGCCTCCCGCCAGCGTGTCTGCAGGAGGGCGGCGCGGGTCAGGTCCCACTGCAGATCCCAGCTGGCCGGATCGCGGGGCCAGCGGCGCAGCACCGTCAGGGGGGCTGCTCCCCCGGGCCGGCGGGCCCGGCGGGCCTGGATCGGGGCACTGTTCCGCCAGCGGGGCGGGAGCCGCTCCTCCAGGGCTGGCTCCGATTCCCGCTCCGCCAGGGAGCGCACCGCCGGCTCCGCCTCGGCGGCGTTGGGATGGCGGACCACCAGGGCCAGCAGCCGCTGCTCGCCTTGCCGCTGCTCCGGGCCATCCCCCCGCAGCAGGGCCTCGCCCAGGGCGAGTTCGGTGGCCGGCGACCCTGGGCGGCCCCCCAGACAGCGCAGGGCGGCGGCTGCGTTGCCGAGCTGGGCCAGTCCGCCCGCCAGCCGGTCCCGCTGGGCCCCATCCGGGGCCGGCTTGGTCTGGGTGCACCCCTGGATCAGGCGGGCACCGGCTCCGGGCCAGCGGGCCCCCCAGCGGCCCAGGTGCGCGGCGCCCTCGAGCCGCTCGGCCGGGTTGCCGTTCAGTTCCAGAGCCGCGGCCAGGGCCGCCGGATGGGAGGGGAAGCTCTGGAGCAGCTCCCGCCGCAGCCGTGGATCCTGGCGTCCCAGGGCATAGAGGGCATCGGCGGTGCTGGGGGCCTGGGGGAACCGCCGCTGCAGCTGCTGCCAGAGCGGTCCGGCGGCGCTGTTCCCTCCCAGGGCCTCGGCCGCCAGGGCCTGCTTCTTGAGCTCCACCGCCGCCAGCGGGTCCCGGCCCCAGCCCTGTTGGCGCAGCAGTTGCTGTTGCCGGCGGGGGTCGTCTCCGGCGCGGCCGTACAGCAGCAGGGCCGCCTCCCGTCGCCGCCAGGGATCGGGATCCCAGCGCCGCAGCCGCTCCAGGGCCGCCGTGCTCACCGCCGGCGTGAGCGGCGGCCGCAGGGTCAGCAGCACGGCCCGGCCCGCCAGCAGCGCCGCCCCGGTGCCGAGCACGGTCGTGGCCAGCAGCAGCGGGAAGCGGGGCACGGCGGGGCGGCCAGGTGCCGGCATTCTGGAGAGCCCCCGCCCCCGTCGCTGCCGCCCCGGCCCATGCCGCGCCTCCCGTTTCTGCCCCCCCTGCCCCCGCTGCTCTCCACCCTGCCGGGGGCCGAGCAGCGGCTCCGCACCCTGCGGGTGTGGGCGGCGGCGGGGCTGGTGCTGCTGCTGCGCCCATGGCCGCCGCTGCGCTGGCTGCCGGGCTGGTGCGTGGGGGCGCTGCTGCTCTGGGCGGTGGTGGAGCTGCTGCTCTGCTGCTGGCGGCCCCGCCGCTGGCGCTGAGCCGCTGCTGGCGCTGGGCCGTGCTGCTGGCGCTGAGCCGCTCCGCGTAGCCTTCCCGCCTACGATCCGATCCCCCTGCCATGTCCGGGCCGCAGCCCCATCCGATCGGAGCGCCCCTCGGGGCGGCGGTGGCCGGCTTTGGAACCGATGGCATCCGCGGGCGGGTGGGCAGCTGCGTCACCCCGGCCCTGGCGCTGCAGGTGGGCTACTGGTGCGGGCTGGTGCTGCGCAGCGAAGGCCCGGTGGTGATCGGCACCGATTCACGCAGCAGCGGTCCGATGCTGGTGGCGGCCCTCACCGCCGGCCTGGCCGCGGCCGGCCGGGAGGTGTGGACCCTCGGGCTCTGCCCCACCCCGGCCGTGCCCGGCACGGTCCGCCGCTTCGGCCTGGCGGGGGGCCTGATGGTGTCCGCCAGCCACAACCCGCCCCACGACAACGGCATCAAGGTGTTCGGCGCCTCCGGCGCCAAGCTGCGGCGCGACCAGCAGGAGGCGATCGAGCAGGGCCTGAAGGGGCAGCGGGAGACGGGATCCGACCCGGCCGCCGCCACCGGCTTCCGCGCCTCCGGGGCGGTGCACCCCCGCCCCGACCTGCTGGAGGCCTACCGCGACAGCCTGCTGGAGAGCGTGGAGGGGCGGCGGCTGGAGGGCTGTTCGGTTGTGCTCGACCTCTGCTGGGGCTCGGCGGCCTCCTGCGGCGAGGCGGTGTTCCGCGACCTCGGCGCCTCGGTGACCGTGCTCCACGGCGAACCCGACGGCCGCCGCATCAACGTGGGCTGCGGTAGCACCCACCTGGAACCCCTGCGCCAGGCGGTGCTCGAGCGTGGCGCCGCCATGGGCTTCGCCTTCGACGGCGACGCCGATCGGATGCTGGCCGTGGACGGCCAGGGCCGGGTGGTGGACGGCGATCAGATCCTCTACCTCTGGGGATCGGAGCTCCAGGACGCCGGCCAGCTGCCCGACGACCGGATCGTGGCCACGGTGATGTCCAACCTGGGGTTCGAGCGGGCCTGGCAGGCGCGCGGCGGGCTGCTGGAGCGCACCGCCGTGGGGGATCAGTACGTGCACCACGCCATGGAGGAGCTGGGTGCGGGGCTGGGGGGTGAGCAGTCGGGCCACATCCTCTCGGCCCGCCATGGCATGAGCGGCGATGGGCTGCTCACCGCCCTGCAGGTGGCCACCCGCCTGCAGGCCCGGGGTCAGACCCTGGCCGACTGGCTGGAGGGCAGCTTCCGCCCCTACCCGCAGCTGCTGGTGAACGTGACCGTGCCCGACCGGCAGCGGCGCCAGCAGTGGCAGGAGTGCGAGCCCCTGCGGCGGGCGGTGGAGGAGGCCGAGGCCGCCATGGCCGGCCAGGGGCGGGTGCTGGTGCGGGCCAGCGGCACCGAGCCCCTGCTGCGGGTGATGGTGGAGGCGGCCGAGCGCCGACAGGTGGAGCACTGGGCCCACCAGTTGGCGGCCCAGGTCGAGGAACACCTCAACGCCGCCTGAGGCGCTCGGCCGCCAGGGCGAGGGCACCGGCGCAGGCATCACCCCGGGGTTCCGTGAGGGAGGTGCGGGGCAGGCGATCGGCCAGGGCCCCCTGGAAGCGGCGGCGCAGCTCCTCCAGGTGGTTCAGGGCGCCGCCGCTGCCCACCACCGCCACCTCCTCCAGCTCGAGCCGGGCGGCCACCCCCGCCACCAGCTCCGCCAGGGCCCGGGCGGAGCGCTCCACGATCCGCGTGGCGCCCCCATCGCCGCGGCGGGCCTCTTCCTCCACCAGCGGCGCCAGCCGCGCGAAGTCGGCCGGGCCGAAGCCGGCCGCCACCACCAGGGCCTTGATCCGCTGGGGCGCCAGGGGATCGGCGGGGTCCAGCCCCAGCCCGCCCCAGAGCCGCTGCCGCAGGGGGGCCTCCGGCAGGCGGCCATCCGCCATGCGCAGGGTCAGGGCGAGGCCGTCGCGGCCGATGTCGCAGGCGGAGCCGGCGCCATCCAGCAGCCAGCCCCAGCCGCCGCAGCGGTGCTGGCGGCCCTGGCCGTTCTGCCCCACGGCGATGGTGCCGGTGCCGCTGATCACCAGGATGCCGGCCGCGGCCCCGAAGGCACCCCGCAGGGCGGTGCGCTCATCGCCGGTCACCACCACCTGATCGGCCGCCAGACCCAGGGCCGCGGCCGCCAGAACCTCGCCCCGCTCCTGCACCGGGGTGCCCTGCTCGATGCCGCTGGCGCCGATGCCGGCGGCCCCCAGCGGCGGCGGCTGGGGGCCGAGGGCGTCGAGGGCCTGCTGGAGGCTCCGGCGCAGGGCCCGGCGGAAGCGCTCCTCCCCCCCCGGCGCCGCGATGTGACAGACGCCTGGGCCCTCGGTCTCCGCCAGCACCGGCCAGTCCTCGGGGGGGCGATCCGGGCAGGCGCGGGCCAGCCGGCAGCGGGTGTGGGTCTGGCCGGCGTCGAAGCCGGCCACCAGACCCGGATCCGCCGCGGTCACGGCTGGGGGGCGGCCGAGGACGGGCTGGCCGGTGCCACCGCCAGGGTGGCCAGGGAGAACCAGGCGATCAGCTGCACCTCCGGCCGGAAGAAGATCGTGTCGGTGAGGCCCTGCACCAGCAGGCCGGCGATCACGGCCACCGAGGCCAGGGCGGGCAGGACCAGCGGGCCATTGGCGCGCCACTGGCCCAGGCCGGCCCGCAGGCCCGCCAGGGTGACTCCGATGCCCGCCAGCAGGCCCGGGATCCCCGCCTCCACCGCCAGCTCGAGCGGGATCGAATAGGCGCTGAGGGCGTTGAACTTGGGCTGCTGGTACAGCGGATAGATCAGGTTGAAGGCGTTGTTGCCGGGGCCGATGCCGATCCAGGGGCGGTCGTGGATCATGTCCAGCGCCGCCAGCCACACGTTGATGCGGAAGTTGTTGGAGCTGTCCTCCCGGCCCACCAGCAGGCTCATGGCCCGCACCCGCAGCGGCTCCACCTGGGTCACCACCAGCACCAGCAGGGCGGTGCCGCCCGCCAGAAGCAGCACCGGGAAGAGCCGCCGCCACAGGGGCGGCCAGTGGCGGGTGGCCCGCAACGCCAGCAGCAGGCCGATTGTGGCCAGGGAGGCCACCATCCCCATCCAGGCGCCGCGGCTGTAGGTGAGCACCAGGGCGGCGCTGCCCAGCACCAGGGCCGCGAGGGCAAACAGCTTGCGGGCCAGGCCGGGCCAGCGCAGCAGCGCCACGACCGCCAGCGGCAGGATCGGCAGCAGGTAGCCCCCCAGCAGGTTGGGGTTCTCCAGGGGGCCGTAGATCCGCACCGTGCCGCTGGCTACGGAGTTGGGATCGGCCCAGCGGGCCAGTTCGTCGGTGCTGCCGTAGAGCTGGCGCAGGGCGATCACGCTGGTGGCCAGCTCCCCGGCCAGCAGGGCCGCCACCAGCCGGTCCCACCACACCGGCGCGCTGCCCAGCAGCTGCCGCATCAGCGCGTAGACCCCCAGGTAGCTCACCAGCTTCAGCAGGCCCTTGGCGGCGGCCACCGGTACCGGGGAGAACCCCGTGGCCAGCACCGCCAGCCCCAGCACCGCCAGCAGCCAGGCGTTGATCGCGCTCACGCCCGCGGGCGGGGTGCGCAGCGCCCACACCAGCCACAGAAGGCCGCAGGCCAGGATCAGCAGACTGAGCCCCTCCCGGGTCACCAGGGGCAGGCCGGCCAGCAGGGCGCAGAGCACCACCCCGGCCACCAGGGGCAGGTGCTGGCTGAGGGGGCCGCCGGGGCTGCCGGCGAGCACCCCCTGCCAGCGCAGCAGCCAGGGGACGGGGGATGGCGTGGAGGCAGAGGTGGTCAAGGGGAAGGGGTCTCCGCGACGGAGGGCCCGGCGGCGGATGCCGGGCTGCTGGCGGGATTATCGGCGGCCCGGGCCTCCAGGTCTTCCAGCCGGGGCGATGGCGTGGCGTTACGCCGGTAGAGCACGCGGTACACCGGCAGCCCCTGGGACAGCACATGGCGCTCCCGCTCCGTGGGCACCGGCAGGGGGTTCTCTCCCCGCCAGGGCCGTTCGTCCTCGGCGGGTCGTTCGAACACCCCGCTGGCCTCCACCAGCTGCACCATCGGCTCGATCACCGCCAGCACGTCGCTCTGGAGAAACAGCTCCCGGCCCGGAGCGAGCGCGCCCGCCAGGGCCAGCAGCAGCGGCGGCTGCAGCACCCGCCGCTTGTGGTGCTTCTTCTTGAACCAGGGATCGGGAAACTGGATCGAGACCCGATCCAGCCGGCCTGGTGGCAGCGCCGCCAGCCAGTCCTGCAGGCTCACGTTGGCGTTGCAGTACAGGAAATGGAGGTGGGTCAGGCCCAGGGCCTGGCGCTCCGCCTCGGCGGCCTCCACCAGGGGCCGGCGGATCTCCACGCCGAGGTGGTTGCGGCTCTGGTCCTGCTCCGCCAGGGCCAGCAGAAACCGGCCGCGGGCGCAGCCGATGTCGAGGTGGAGGGGCAGGGCGGGATCGGCGAACAGCGCCTCCAGGGGCGGCAGCGGCGGCGGCTGCTGGTGCAGGCGGCTGAGGGGATTGACGTGTTGACGCACCATCCGGGGGCTCAGGCCGACAGCGACGCTTCCGGCGCAGCCGGGGTGAGGCTGGGCACCAGGAAGCCGAGGCTGGCGGTGTACCCATGCAGGTGGGTGGTGCCCCCCACCGGCCCGATCTCACCGTTGCAGAAGGCCCCGGCGATCGGCACCAGGGCGAAGGCGGCCCGGCAGAGGCTCACATCCCCGTCCGTGCGGCCGTAGAGGCCCTGGCCGCGGCCCAGGCAGGCGAAGACCAGGGCCGCAAGGGGCTGGGGCTCCCGCTCGGCCTGGCGGCGCAGCAGCTGGCTCAGTTCCTGGCTGGAGGCGGCGGCATCCCGCAGCTGGAACTGCACCTGCTGCCCCACCCGCATCCGCTCGGCCACCGCCACGGCGCCGTTGCGCGGATCCACCCCGATCAGGTTGCGCACCAGGAAGGCCGCCGGCTCCTCTTCGCCGCCGCTGCTGAGGTTGAAGCTGCTGCGGCCCACCCCGAGGAAGAGGGAGTGCTTCACCAGCTCCCGCTCCTCCGGGCTGAGGGCCGTGAGGATCTCCTGCAGGGCGGCCACCGGGGTGTTGCGCCGCTCGCCGCGGCTCACCTCCAGCACCACGTTGCGCTGCGCCTGCTCCACCTCGAACACCGGACCGATCGGCCGGCAGCCCTGGGCCACCACCGCCTGCAGCTGCCAGGTGCCGCTCACCAGGCAGCCCACCGCGCCGGTGCACACCGCGCCGTCGTGGAGGAGGGATCCATGGCTGGCGCTGTGCTGGCCGGCGATGCCGCCCACCTTCACCGCGTCGGGGTAGGCGTAGTCGAGGCCGCTGATCAGATCGTTGATCGCCGGGCTGGAGGGGTCCACCAGCAGCAGCATCCCGCTGGCCGCCGGGGCGCCCACCCGCTCGATCCAGGCCTCCGCCGGGCCGTCCAGGTCGGGCAGATCGGCGGTGTCGATCCGGAAGGGATGGAGTTCGGCCCCCGGTAGCCGCAGCAGGGTGACGCTCAGGGCGGCTTCCCGCTCCAGCTCGTGCGGCACGCCGCCCGCATCGGTGCCCACCACCCCGCCGCCCACGCAGCCCATCCAGTGGGCGGCCCGCAGCCGCTGGCCCAGCAGGGGCAGCAGGCGGGGCAGATCGCTGGCGTAGGCGCTGGAGACGAACACCAGGGCCAGGTCGGCCGCCTCGGGGGCATTCAGCTGCCGGGCCACGGCGTCCACGGCGGCCTCCAGGGAGGCCTCCTGGCTGAGGGCCGTACGACACCAGGGCGCCGGCTCTCGCGGAGCCAGCCATGGCAGGAAGGGGAACGGGGCCATAGACGGACCCTATCGCTTCCGGCAGGCTGCGGATAATGGCGTCTTCCCGTACCCCTTCCGTGTCCGATCTGCTGGTTCGCTCGCTGGTGTGGCTGGACGTGCGACTGGCGGGTGTCTTCGCCGTGGGGCTGCCCCTGGTGCTGCTCCTCTGGGCGGCCCTGCGCCGCGAGGCGGCCCTGGTGCGGCTGCTTTCGATCTATTGGAAAGTGGCGAGCCTGCTGCTGGTGGCCCTGCTGCTGCTCACCGACCGGCGGCCGCTGGGCTTCGTCACCCTGCTGCTGGGGCAGCTGCTGGTGGTGGCCAGCCTCTGGTTCTGGGTCGACCTGAACGAGGAACTCGCCGACCTGCTGCCCTGGCGCCCCCTGCCGCTCACCCTGCGGATCTGGCGCTGGAGCGTGTCGCTGCTGGCGCTGGCGGGGGCGGCCCTGGCCACCCTGGCCCTGCCCTGTGTGGGCGGTGGCGCCGTGCTGGAACGCACCGCCTGCCGGGCCTGGCTGGAGGCGCCTGCGCACATCCACGGCGTGGTGGACCGGGTGTTCACCTTCGTGTTCGGCGCCGAATGGACGCCGGTGCTGGCGGCCTTCGTGGGCTACCTGGGGCTGGTGGGCTATGGCGTGGGGCTGCTGCAGTGGCTGCTGGTGCGGCTGCCCAAGCAGGGCCGCGTCGCGGGGGGCTTCTGATGGAGTCCTCCCCTTCCTGCCATGGCCTGCTGGCGGCGCTGGAGGAACGCAGCAGCGAACGCCCCGATCGGGTGCTCCGCCTCCGCGGACAGATGCCCGCGGCCGGCGATCCTCCGGGGGCGATGGAGCCCTTCGAGCTGCTGATCTTCCGCGGTTTCTCCAGCAGCGTCAGCCACCTCACCGCCTTCGATCCGGACCAGCCCGCCCTGCCGGCCGAGGCCCGCATCGAGGCGGCCGAGCTGCTGCAGGGGCCGCTCAACCCGGCAGAGGAGCGCTCCCTGCAGTCGGCGCCGGCGGCGGCGTTCCTCGATCCTGCCGCCTGGCTCTAGCCCCTCCCGTCAGCCAGCCGAGCTGCGCTCCAGCACGGCCACGCAGCGCCCGCAGAGGGTGGGGTGGCCCCGGTGCTGGCCGATGTCGTTTTCGTAGTGCCAGCAGCGCTCGCACTTCTCCCCTTCGGCCCGGGCGATCCGCACCGTGATGCCCTCCTCGCTGGCTTCGGCCAGCACGCCGGCCGGGGCCTCCCCGCCGATCCGCAGCGCCGACACCAGCAGCCAGTCGGCCAGGTTGTCGACGGCGGGGTGGGCGCTGGCCTCCAGCCAGGCCAGGGCCTGCCGCAGGGGGGCGGTGGTGTCCCCCGGCTCGATCGCCAGCTGCACCTGGGCCTCCAGGGAGGCCCCGAGGCCGCCCTCCAGCTTGCGGCAGCTCTCCAGCTGGCGGTTCACCCGGGCCCGCAGGGCCAGGATCTGGGCCATCGGCTCCTCCAGGTCGCCGCAGCGCCACTCGGCCGGGGCCGTGGGCCAGCCCCGCTCGAACACCGAGGCCTCCGGCACCGCGTAGGGCAGGTTCTGCCAGATGTCCTCGGCCATGTGGCAGAGCACCGGCGCGATCAGGCCCGCCAGCCGCTCCACCACCAGGCTCAGCACCGTCTGGCAGCTGCGGCGGCGGAACTCCGCGGCGCCGCTCACGTAGAGGCGGTC
>JBJTWS010000039.1:0-19861 GCA_046081905.1 Synechococcus sp.
GAGGGGATCGCCGTGAAGGCGATGCCGGTGAGCACCACGCCTCCGAGCAGGAAGAAAAGCACCAGGCGCCGCAGCCGGATCACCTGCCGCAGAAGGCGGTCGTAACCGCGGGCCAGGCGTTCGAATCCGGCATTGAAGGCACTGAAGATCGGCAGCAGGTACGTGCCCACCACGGCACCGAGCAGCCCAAGGAGCAGTGAAGCAACCCACCCCCCGGCCATGGCCCCATAGATGCCGCCGAACAGAGCGCCGATCAGGGTCCAGAGCCGGCCGCGTGGCTCGGTCTTGCCCCCGCCCAGGAGCAGCGCCGACTGCAGCGGCTTGCCGGTGATGGCATTGAAAGTGGAAACCAGAATCGAAAACACGATCGTGAGCGCGAACTGGCGGTAGATCACGCCGGTCGCTCCTGGGAAGAAGGTGACGGGCACAAACACCGCCAGCAGCACCAGCGCGGTGGCGAGGATGGCGCCGGTGAGCTCCTTCATCGCATTCGAGGCGGCCTGGAAGGGGCGGTCACCCGCCTCGATCCGGGCGGACACCGCCTCTACCACCACGATGGCGTCATCCACCACCAGGCCGGTGGCGAGAATGATGCCGAGCAGGGTGAGTTCGTTGATCGAGAAGCCAAAGGCCTTCACGAACACCAGCGCTCCGAGCAGTGCGATCGGCAGGGCGAGGGCCGGCACGGCTGTGGCCTTCCAGTCCTGCAGGAAGAGGAAGATGATCAGCAGCACCAGCACCACCGCATCCCGCAGGGCATCGACGGCGCCCTCAATCGAGCCGTTGATGAAATCGGTCTGGTCGAACACCTTCTCCAGCACCACCCCCGGCGGCAGGGTGCTCTGGAACTGCTGCAGCACCGTATCCACCGCCTTGGCGGTGGTGATCGCGTTGCTGCCGGGCAGCTGGATCACACCGAAGCCCACGCAGGGATGGCCGGTCTTGGCGTTGATCGCCTCCTGGTAGAAGTTCTGGAAGGCATACTCCGCCCGCCCCACATCCGAGAGCCGGATCAGACCTCCGTCGGGTCCCTCCGCGCTCGCGGCTCCTCCGGGCCCCTTGGCCAGGATGAGTTTCTCGAACTCCTGGACGGTTTCAAGGTTGCCGTTCACCAGCAGGGGGTAGGTGAGCCGGTTCGCGGCCGTGGACGGGGGACCACCGATGCTGCCGGCAATCACCACCTGGTTCTGGGACTCGATGGCGTTGATCACATCATCGATCGTGAGGTTGAAGCGGGTGAGCTTCAAGGGATCCACCCAGAGGCGAAAAGCCGGATCGCTGGCGCCGAAGACATTCACCTGCCCCACCCCTTCCGCCCGGCCGAGGGGATAGATCAGGTTGAGCTGGATGAGGCCATTGAGATAGTTACGGTCAAACTGTCCTTCGGTGGAGGTGAGGTTGTAAACCAGCAGATAACTCGAGGCCGTCTGCTGCACCGTGATGCCCTGGGCATTCACCTGCTCCGGGAGCTGGGAGGTGGCCGTCTGCACCCGGTTGAGCACATTCACCTGATCGATATTCGGATCGGTGGATGGATCGAAGTAGACGTTGATCGAACTCACCCCCTGCGCCGTGCTGTAGGAGGTGATGTAGTCCATCCCCGGTGCGCCGTTGATCTGCTCCTCCAGTGGCCCGGTCACGGCGCTCTCCACCGTGAGCGCATCGGCACCGGGCAGGTTGGCGGTGACCTGAATCGTGGGCGGCGCGATATTCGGCAGGTTTTCGATCGGCAGCAGCGGCAGGCTGATGATGCCGGCCATCAGGATGAGGATGCTGCAGACCGTGCTGAGAACCGGCCGGCGGATGAAGGTATCGGACAGGCTCATGTCCGATCCGCCGCCACAGGGGTGGTGCGCACCACAGCGCCGGAGCGCAGCTGGGCGAGGTTGCCGAGGATGATGCGATCTCCCCGCTGCAGGCCGCCGAGCAGGGCATAGCGGCCATCCTGCAGGGCTCCCACCTGCACGGGCACCTGCACCGCCACCAGCTGGCCGGATTTCGGTGGGCTGGCCAGGGGCCGTCCGAGGCGGCGGATGGCCTCCGCCGGCTGCAGCGCCAGGAACACGAAGGTCTTGCCGGCCTGGAGCAGCACCGCGCCCTCGGGAATCGAGAGCACCGATTCGCGCGCGAACTGGAGGGTGGCGCTCACCCGCTGGCCGTTGCGCAGCAGCCCCTGGCGGTTGTCGAAGGTGGCCTTGGTGAGCAGGGTCTGGGTCTTCTTGTCGACAGTGGGGGCCACGAAGCTGATGGCCCCACGGGCCAGCAGCTGCTTCTGATCGGGCACCTCCAGCAGCACCGGCATGCCCAGCCGCACCCGCCAGGCCTGAGAAGAGGGCACATCCAGCCGCACCCAGAGCACGGAGTTGTCGGTGAGGGTAGTGACCGTGGTGCCGGCCCGCACGTAGTCGCCGAGCTTCACGGGGATGTCGCCCACCTGGCCGGCGATCGGGGCGGTCACATCCTTGTAGCGGAGCGTGGCCTGTTTGGAGAGGAAGTTGTCGCGGCTCTGGATCGCCTGGGTCACGAAGGCATCGCGCTGCAGCGTCGACACGGCCCCCTGCTCGTTCAGGAAGATGAAGCGCTGGGCATTGGTCAGATCCTTGCGGGCCTCCGCGGCGGCGGCATTGGTGGCTGCCCGCTGCTGCACCTGATCAAGGCGGAAGAGGGGCTGGCCCTGGCGCACCTGCTGGCCCTCCTGCATCGGCATGGCCACGATCCTGCCGTCGATCTCCGCCGCAAGCTCCAGCTCCCGGATCGCCTCCAGGGTGCTCTGGTAGGTGGCCTGGTCCTGAAAGACCTGGGGGGTGGGCTGATCAAGCCGCACCAGGGGAGGGGGGGGCGCCGCCGGCGGTGTGTTGCTGCAGGCCCTCAGCACCCACAGCGGGGCCATCCGCCCAGGTCCACAGCGGAGGACAAAGAGGGGCTTCCAAGCGCACCAGACGTTGGCCGGAGGATAGACGGCCCGCCGGAGCTTTACCAGCGCCCGCGCAGGCCCCGCCTCCGTTGGTGGTAGGCCGGATCCTGGCTGGTGGCCTGCAGCTGCCGCATCGTTTCGATCGCCAGTCCGCTCAGGGCGCCGGCGGCACCCAGCAGCAGCCGCACCCACAGCAGCTGGGAGGGATTCAGGGTAGTGGGGGCGTTGCGCACGATCGATTCGAGGAACAGCCCCACCGAACCCCCGATCAAGGTGCCCACCACCATGGCCATCACCACCCGGTTCCCCTGAAAGCGGGGCCGGGGGGGGGCCGGCGAGGGGTCGTCCGGCGGAGAGGGCGGGGGGGAGACCATGGGGCGGGACTCAGGAAGGCTCTCCCTCCGCCAGGGAGGGCGGGGCGGGGGGCGGGGGCGGCGTGGGCCGGTTGCCGGCCAGCAACGACTTCACCACCACATAGAACACCGGCACCACCAGCAGCGAGAGCACCGTGGCCACCAGAAGGCCGCCGAACACCACGGTGCCCAGGGAGGCCTGGCTGCTGGCACCGGCCCCGCTGGCGAGCACCAGCGGCAGGAATCCGAACAGGGAGGAGATGGCGGTCATGATGATCGGCCGCAGGCGCGACTGGGCCGCATCCCGTGCCGCCTCCAGGGCCGTGGCCCCCTCCGCCATGCGCTGGTTGGCGAGATCCACGATCAGGATGCCGTTCTTGGCCGCCAGGCCGATCAGCATCACCAGACCCACCTGGGCGTAGATGTTCAGCACCTCGCCCCGCAGGGCCAGGAAGGCGAGGGCCCCGAGCATGGCGGTGGGCACCGTCATCAGGATGATCAGCGGATCGGTATAGCTCTCGTACTGGGCGGCCAGCACCAGGTACACCACCAGGATGCCGAGGGCAAAGATCACCACCGCCAGGGCACCGGCCTTCACCTCCTCACGGGAGATGCCGGTCCAGTCGTAGCCGAGACCCTGCAGGGTCTGCGTCTGGAAGAGCTCCCGCATGCCGTTGATCGCCTGGCCGGAGCTGTAGCCCGCAGCGGGGGAGCCCTCGATCTTGATCGAGCGGTAGAGGTTGAAGTGGGGAATCACACTCGGCCCTTCCGTGGGGCGCACGGTGAAGAACTCCGAGAGCGGAACCTGATCACCGGCGGCATTGCGCACGTAGATGGCCTTGAGCTTCTCGGGGGTGGCCCGGCTGTCGGCATCGGCCTGCACGAACACCCGCCGGATCTTGCCCTCCTGGAAGGTGTCGTTCACGTAGCTGCCGCCGAAGTTGACGCTGAAGGAGCGCATCGCATCGCCGAAGTCGATGCCGAGCGAGGCGAGGCGGTCGCGGTCTACGTCAATCGTGAGCTGAGGCGCCTCCAGCGAGAACTGGGTGAACACCCGATCGAAGAGTGGCAGGGCATTGGCCTGCCGCACCAGGTTGGTGGCCACCGCAAAGAAGTTTGGCAGGCTGAGGCCACCGCCGCTGCGGTTGAGCAGCTGGAACTCGAAGCCTCCGGAGGTGCCGTAGCCCGGGATCGCCGGTGGCTCCACCACGAACACCCGCGCCCCCTGCACCTGGGCCGCGAACTTCTGGTTCAGCCGGCGCACGATCGCCCCCACCCCCTGGTCCGCGTTGGGGCGGTCGTCCCAGTGGCGGGTACCGAAGAAGAACAGGCCCTTGTTGGGGGCATTGCCATCGAGGCTGGCGCCGCTGAACACCGAAGCGGCCGTGATGTCGGGCTCGCTGCGCAGCACCTCGGCCACCTGTCGGTTGATCCGGTCGGTGACCTGGAGGGAACCGCCATCCGGCGCCTGCACGAAGCCCACCGCATAGCCCTGGTCTTCGATCGGCACGAAGCCGCCGGGAATGGCCGTGAAGGCCACCCCGGTGAGGGTGATGCCGCCGGCCAGCACCGCCATCACCAGCACCCGCCGCTGCAGCACCCAGTCGAGCAAGCCCTTGTAGCGGCCCTCCATGCCGGCATAGAGGCGGTTGAAGCGGCCGAAGATCACCGGGGTGAACCAGCCTGTGGCCGCCCCCACCAGCAGAAAGAGCAGAACGGGGATGGGCTTCTCCACTCCCCCCAGCAGCAGGCCAGCCACCGCGCCGCCGGCCGTGAACGGGAGCCGCAGCGGCAGACCGGTGACCAGCTTGGCCACGTAGCCCACCGCCAGACCCACCACCAGGGCGGACAGGGCCGGCAGCACACCGCTGCCCCCGGCCATCAGCCCGTAGAGGAAGCCGATCGCCCCGCCGGCGATCGCATAGGTGCGCCGGCCCGGGGGCGGCAGGTCCTGGGCGAGCAGCAGGGCCGAGAGCATCGGCGAGAAGGTGAGGGCGTTGAAGGTGGAGATCACCACGGAAAAGATGATCGTGGCCGCGAACTGCTTGTAGATCGTTCCCGTGGCCCCGGGGAAGAACAGCACCGGCAGGAACACGGCGAACAGCACCAGCGAGGTGGCGACCACCGCCCCGAAGAGCTTGTCCATCGTGGCCATCGCCGCCTGCACCGAGCTCAGGCCCGTGGCCTTCTTGGTGGAGGTGTCCTCGATCACGGTGATGGCGTCGTCCACCACCAGACCCGTGGCCAGCACCAGACCGAAGAGGGTGAGCTGGTTGAGCGAAAAGCCGAAGGCATTCGCCAGGGCGAAGGTGCCCACCAGGGCCACCGGGATGGCGATGCCGGGCACCAGGGTGGCCTTCCAGTCCTGCAGGAAGAGGAAGAGGATCAGCACCACCAGCACCACCGCATCCCGCAGGGAATCGGTCACCCCCTGGATCGAGGCGTTGATGAAATCGGTGTTGTCGTAGATCTTCTCCATCTTCAGACCCACCGGCATATTGGCCTGGAACTCCTCCAGCACCGCCTTCACCCCGGCCGAGGTGCGCAGGGCATTGCTGCCGCTGAGCTGATACACCGCCAGGCCCACCGAGGGCACCCCGCGGATGTCCGTGGCCTGGAGGGCATAGTTCTCGCCCCCCAGTTCGGCGCGGCCCACATCCCGCAGCCGCACGACCCCGCCCTCGGAGGTGGTGCGCACGATCATGTCGGCGAAATCCTCCTCACTCAGCAGACGGCCCTGCAGCTGCACGGTGAAGGTGTATTCCTGCCCATCGGGCGCCGGCTCTCCGCCCACACTGCCGGCCGGCATCAGCCGGTTCTGGCTGCTCAGGGCCGCCACCACGTCGTTGGAGGTGAGATCGAAGGCGGTGAGCCGGGCGGGATCGAGCCAGAGCCGGAACGCCAGCTTGCGCTCACCGAAGTAGGTGAGACTGCCCACCCCCGGCACCCGGCGGATCTCATCGGTGAGGTTCTGATCGAGCAGGCCGCTGATGGTTTCTGCGCTGTAGGAGGCCTTCTCGGGATCCTCGCTGACGAAGTTATAAACCAGCAGAATCGAATTGGAGGCCTTGTTCACCACCACTCCCGACTGCCGCACCCCCTCCGGCAGGGAGGGAGTAGCCAGGGACACGCGGTTCTGCACGTTTACCTGATTGATGTCGCCATCGGTGCCGCTGGCAAACGAAACGGTGATTGCACTGCGGCCGTCGGAAGAACTGTTGGAGCTGATGAAGTCCATGTTCTCCACCCCGTTGATCTGCTGCTCCAGCACGGTGGTCACGCCCTCCTCCACCGTGATCGCATCGGCGCCGGTGTAGCTGGCGCTCACCTTCACGGTGGGAGGGGCGATGTCCGGCAGGTTCTCCACCGGCAGCAGCGGGATCGAGATCAGGCCCGCGATCACGATCAACAGGCTGCACACCGTGGTGAGCACCGGGCGAACGATGAAACCGTTGGAGGGCGACACGGAATGGAGGGCCGGTGGGGAGGCGAGCGGGGAGCGGGGCGGGGAGCGGCGGCGAAGCGGACGGCCTCAGTTCACCGTGATCGGCATGCCGTGGCGCAGGTTCAGCAGGTTGCTGGTGATCACCTGCCGGCCACTGGGGATGCCCTGCAGCACCGGATAGCGGTTGTTCTGCAGGGGGCCCAGCTTCACGGGCGTCTGCAGGGCGAAGCGGGTGCCCGGCGGCAGGGCGCGCAGCTTCTCCAGCGGCGCCTTGCCCGGCTGCGCCTCGAGCTCGCTCAGGGTGCCGACCCGGAAGACGAAGCTCTGGCCGGAGGTCTGGGTCACGGCGGCAAACGGCACCGAGGGGATCTGGCGGCGATCCAGCTCCACGCTGGCCCGCAGGCGCTGGCCGTTGCGCAGGCCGCTGCCGGGGTTGTCGAAGGCCGCCTTCACCAGCAGGGCCTGGGAGCCGGCCAGCACGTTGGGGTCCACCGAATCCACCCGGCCCCGTACCAGCACCTGGTCGCTGCCGCTCTGGCGCAGGGTCACCGGCAGCCCGGGCCGGATGCGATCGGAGAAGATCGCCGGCATGTCGATGCGGGCGAAGAGCCGGTCGTTACGGATCAGCCGTGTGAAGGGGTCGCCGGCGCGGATCACGTCGCCCACCTTCACCTGCACATCGGCCACGGTGCCATCGATCGGGGAGCGCAGATCCCGGAAGGTGAGATCGGCCCGCTTGGCCCGCACCGCCTCGCGCGACTCGATGTACTGGGCCCGGAACTGGTCGCGCTGGATCGCGCTGGCGGCCCCCTGGCGCACCAGGTATTCGTAGCGCTCGTAGTTGAGCTTGTCCTTCTCCTCCCGCGCCAGCAGGCTGGCCAGGTCGGCCTGCAGCTGCACCTGATCCAGCACCAGCAGGAGCTGACCGGCCGTCACCTTGTCGCCCTGGCCGATCGCCAGCCGCTCGATCCGGCCGCCCGCCTGGGCCGCCAGTTGCACCTCATCGATCGCCTCGAGGGTGCTCACGGTTTCCACCGTCTCGCTGAAGGGGGCGATCTGCACCGGCGCGGTACTCACCGCCAGGGGCTTCTGGGGCGGCGGAGGCGCCTTGCCGCAGGCGGCCAGGGCCAGGGAAAGCCCCAGGGAGACCCCCAGGGCCCTGCGCCCCCCTCGCTCCCAGACGTTTTCCTCACCCGGGCGCGGGCGGGTCTGACGGTCGGCGCAGCACAAGGCCACCAAGGCTGATCCCTCTCTTGGCCGGCAGTTTGCAGGCCGGAGCGGGGAACCGCCAGCATCCGGGGCTGGCGCCAGGATCGTCCACAGCAGGGCACGGGCGGGCGTGGGCGATCTCTTCAGCCACCACGGCGAACAGCGGCGGGCTGCCCTGGCCCCCCTGGCGGATCGGATGCGGCCCCGCACCCTGGAGGAATTCGTGGGCCAGGAGGCGATCCTGGCGCCCGGTCGCCTGCTGCGCCGCGCCATCGCCGCCGACCGGGTGGGCAACCTGATCCTGCACGGCCCCCCCGGCACCGGCAAGACCACCCTGGCGCGGATCATCGCCGGCAGCACCCGGGCCCACTTCACCAGCCTCAACGCCGTGCTGGCGGGGGTGAAGGATCTGCGCCAGGCGGTGGAGGAGGCCCGCGGCCGCCTGGAGCGCCACGGCCTGCGGACGCTGCTGTTCATCGATGAGGTGCACCGCTTCAACAGCGCCCAGCAGGATGCGCTGCTCCCCTGGGTGGAGAACGGCACCGTCACCCTGATCGGCGCCACCACCGAAAACCCCTGTTTCGAGGTGAACAAGGCCCTGGTGAGCCGCTCGCGGCTGTTCCGCCTGCGGCCCCTGGAGAGCGCCGATCTGCACCAGCTCCTGCAGCGCACCCTGGCCGATGGCGAACGGGGCTACGGCGGCCGGGCGATCGCACTCCACCCCGAGGCGGCCGAGCATCTGGTGAGCGTGGCCGGCGGCGATGCCCGCAGCCTGCTCAACGCTCTCGAGCTGGCGGTGGAGACCACGCCGCCCGACGCAGCCGGCACGATCGTGATCGATCTGGCCATCGCAGAGGAGTCGATCCAGCAGCGGGCCGTGCTCTACGACAAGCAGGGCGATGCCCATTTCGACACGATCAGCGCCTTCATCAAGTCGCTGCGGGGATCCGATCCCGACGCCGCCCTCTTCTGGCTGGCGCGGATGGTGGAAGCGGGCGAGAACCCGCGCTTCCTGTTCCGCCGCATGCTGATCGCCGCCGGCGAAGACGTGGGTCTGGCCGATCCCCAGGCGATGGTGGTGGTGGAGGCCTGCGCCGCCGCCTTCGAGCGGATCGGCCTGCCGGAGGGGCTCTACCCCCTGGCCCAGGCGGCGCTCTACCTGGCGGGCACCGAGAAGAGCAACAGCACCCTGGGCTTCTTCGATGCCGTGAAGGCGGTGCGGAGCGCCTCCCCCCAGGCGGTGCCCTCCCACCTGCGGGATGCCAACCGCGACGGCAAGGCCTTCGGCGATGGCGTGGGCTACCGCTACCCCCACGCCTACGCCGAGCACTGGGTGGCGCAGCAGTACCTGCCCAGCACGCTGCAGGGCGAGGTGTTCTGGCAGCCGGGCCGCTCCGGCTGGGAGGGGGAACGGCGCCAGCGGCTGCAGGAGCGGCGGGCGGCGCAGCTGGCCGCGGCCGCCGAGCTGGAGGGAGAGCCGGGGGAACAGCTCAGCAGGAGCCCCGCCGATCCCGCCCTGGAGCGCTGGTTGCAGCGGCAGGCCGCGGCGGAAGGGGAGCGGCTCGACCGGCTGCGGCAGCGCTTCTGGCAGGGGGCAACGATCCGCCGCACCGACCGGGTGCTGTTGCTCGAAGCCCGCTCCCTGCTCTGGGCCCTCGACCCGCTGCGGCTGGCCCCGGAGGGGGGCGTGGTGCTGGCCCCCGCCACGCCGGGGGACGCGGAGCGGATCCGCGCCCACGGCGACCTGCTCGACACCCTGCAGCGGCCGCGGTTGCTGCCCCCCGGCCCCGGGGGGCTGGCTCGGGCGGAGGAGCAGCTGGAGCCGGGGGAGCGGTTCGAGTGGATCGTGGCCCGCCAGCCGCTGCGCGGCGCTGCTCCGGAAACCTGGGAGCCCTGGCTTGGCCGGATCGATGCCCTCGCGGCAGCGGGAGCGGAGATCCGGCTGCTGTTCAGCGAACCCCTGCTGGGACCCGCCGGAGCCCTGCGGGAGGGCGGGCGCAGCGGCACAGCCCGGGAGCCGGAGCTGGCGCGCACCCTGGCCGACCTGCAGGCCGGCGAGGAGCACTGGCTGCGGCAGGGGGCGGCGGGGGCGGAACCGGCCCGCCGGGGACTCGAGCAGCGGGGCTGGAGTGTGGCGGAGGAAACCTGGGAGGAGACGCTGGCGCTCCCGCTGCGGGAGGAGCTGCTGGAGCGCTGGTTCGCGCCGGGGGCCCCCTATCGGCTCTGGCTGGAGGAGCGGGACCAGGGCGCGGTGGTGGCGCCGCTGCGCAGGGAACTGGCCCGGCTGCCGGGGGGAAGCCTGCCCCAGCGCCTGCGGCACCGGCGGCTGCGGGCTCGGCAGGAGCCGCCAGGGGCGCAGACACGGCCATGAAAAAAGCCCCGGCCGAGGCCGGGGCGCTGGAGAGGCGGGCCGCTGGAGCCGGATCTCACCAGAGGCCGCGGATGGGCTCGACGGGCATCGGAGCGGGCGCAGCGGCGCGGGGCTCGGTCACAGGATCCGCCATCTGGTTGGCCTGGATGCAGGCGGGCAGGAACACGTACCAGGAGAGCAGGGAGGTGCACTGGGCATCGCCCTGGCAACGGCCCTCGGCGCAGACGTTCTGCTTGCCGTCGTAGGTGTTGCAGGTGTCAGCCAGGCGGAAGTCGGTGGGCAGAGCCGCCATGATTCCGGCCGAGGAGATCGAACCGTCCACCGAGTCGGCGATGATCGCCGAGCGCAGCGCCTGGACGGCGTAGGTGTTCATCGTCCAGTAGGGGAAGTAGCTGCGGGTGGCGTTCTTGAGGAACTTCACGCCGTTGTCGGAGTAGAGGAAGCGGGACACTCCCACGAGATCCACGCTGTAGGTCTTCGACAGACCGGAGCGCACTTCCTCGCTGGTCCAGCCGGAGCGGGACAGACCACCGGACAGGCCGCGGTCGGTCACATCGCCGGAGTCGATGAAGGTCTTGAAGGCGTCGAGATTGGTGGACCAGACGGCACCGCCGCTGTTCCAACGAACGGGCAGATCGTTGTCCACAGCCGCGGAGGCCGGCAGAGCCACGGCGGAGAGGGCCGTTCCCACGGCGAGACCGGCAAGCAGGCGCTTCAGCACGAGAAAGAATGGGGGGGACTTCATCCTTGAAACTAGCCACGAGTGCGCTAGCAAACTCAGGTCCTGCTCCCCTGAGGCAGGCCATTTCACCCGCCTGGGCCATCTGAATCGAGCCCCCGGGGCCGCCCATGTCGCAGCGTCGTCGCACAGGTGCGGCAAGCAGGCGAAAAGATCAGCGATCCCAGAGGGGATTCCAGCGAAAATCAATCCGAGACGATCTACCCCGTCCCACGCCGGGCGGAAAACCCTCGCCCCTCTGCAGCAGTAACAATCTGTCGTGGTTTCATGACAGGGCTTGCCTGAACACCAGCCCCGCCACGCCCTCCCCCACCGCCGCCAGCAGCCAGGGGCCGCAGCGGCGGCTCCAGCAGGGGGGAACTGCCCGGTCCTGCCGCTGGTGGAGCCCTCCATGGGCGTGCACGAAGCACCAGTGGCGCAGTTCCGCGGCCAGGCTGCGGCCGCGCCACTTGATCGCCGCCTCCTTGTGCACCCAGCTGCGCAGCACGGCACGCCGCAGCAGGGCCGGGTCCTCCGCCCAGGGTCCCTGCAGCAGCTCCCGCTGCTCCTGCGGCGGGAAATAGCGCCGCAGGAGCGGCAGGGGCGCCAGGGGCCGATCGAGCCTCTCCAGATCCACCCCGATCGGCCAGGGGGACCAGGCCGTGAGCAGGCCCCCGCGGCAATGGCTGAGGCTCACCCAGCCGCGGCCGTCTTCGAGCCGGGGCGGCTGGCCGGGGGGAGCGTGCAGGGGCACGGCCGCGGCCTCCATCCCCAGCCGCTCCGCCAGCTGGAGCCGCAGCAGGGCCCGGCTGCTGCGGTAGCGCAGTGCCACGGCGGGCGGCAGGGCCTGGGCCCACTGCCGCTCCTGGGGGGAGAGCACCTCCCCGGCGGTGACAGGGGCCTCCAGGGGGGAGAGCCACAGGCACGGCGCCGCCGCCGCCACGGCCCCTAGGCTTTGGCCCTTCCCGGCCACCCGGCCTCCTCCCCACGACCCCCAGATCATGGACCTCCAGATCGGTGATCCAGCCCCGGCCTTCACCCTGCCCGATCAGGACGGCACCCCGGTGAGCCTGGCCGACTTCCGCGGGGAGCGGGTGGTTGTGTACTTCTATCCCAAGGACGACACCCCCGGCTGCACCAAGGAGGCCTGCAACTTCCGCGACCAGTGGGAGCCCCTGCGCCGCCATGGCATCCGCGTGCTGGGCATCAGCAAGGACGGCGCCACCAGCCACGCCAAGTTCATCGCCAAGTACGGGCTCCCCTTTCCCCTGCTCTCCGACGCCGAACCCTGCCCGGTGGCCAGTGCCTACGGCAGCTACGGCCTCAAGAAGTTCATGGGACGGGAATTCATGGGCATGATGCGCCACACCTTCGTGGTGGACGCCGAGGGGAACCTGGAGCGGATCTACCGCAAGGTGAAGGCCGAGTCGATGGCCGATCAGATCCTGGAGGACCTGGGGCTGCTCTGAACCGGTGCCAGGGCCACCAGGGCCTCCAGCACCAGATCCGGGGCCAGGCGCCAGTTCTGGTCGCGCCCCGTGCCGCTCTCCGCCAGCCGGCGCCCCAGCCGTTCCCCGTCCCCGCCGGTGAGCCAGAGGCCGCACCCCGGCAGGAGCTGGCGGGCCTCCAGCGCCGCCGCCGCCAGGGCCGCCGTCAGGCCGCCGATCACCCCTTCCGCCATCGCCGCCGCGGTGGCCTGCGGCCAGGGGTTGCCGCTGGCTTCGTCCGCCGCCGCCAGGGGCGGCAGGGAGGGGAGGGCTGCGGTGCCCGCCGCCAGGGCCCGCAGCTGCAGGGCAACCCCGGGCTGGAGGCGGCCGCCGCGGAAACGGCCCGCCCCATCCACCAGGGTGAGGCTGAGCGCGGTGCCCGCATCGGCCACCAGCACGGATCCCGGCTGGCGGCACCAGGCCGCCCAGCCCGCCAGGGCACGGTCGATGCCGAGCCAGGGGGGCAGACCCTTCAGCGGGACCTGCTCGAGCCGGAGGGGCGGCACACCGCGCAGCCAGGGCTCACGTCCCTGGGGCAAGGGCCCCACGGCGGCCCAGCCCCACAGAGGCCCGCCGGCCGGCACCTCCCCGGGGGAGGTGTGCAGGAAGCGGGGCGCCGCGCCGGGGGCTTCGTCCCGCAGGGCCCAGTGCCAGCGGCTGTTGCCGATCAGCAGCCAGCGCCCAACGCCCTCAGATGCCCTCACCCATCAGGCCCGGCAGGTGGATGCCGCACTCCTGCTTGAGCCCACCGAAGCGGGTGGCCCTCCCGGAGATCTCGCCGGCGTCCGGAGCGCTGGAGTGCCAGTCGCCCACGGTGGAATAGCCCTGCTCGAACAGGGGATGCTGGGGCAGACCGTGCTCTTCCATGTAGTAATACACGTCCCGGTGGCTCCAGCTGAGCAGCGGGCGCAGCGACCAGCGCTGGCGGATGGGATCGAGCAGCTGCATGCTGCGGCGGTGGTCGGTCTGGCCGCCGCGCACGCCACTGGCCCAGCAGCGCACCTGCAGCTCCTCGAAGGCCCGGTCCAGGGGCTCCACCTTGCGGAGCCGGTGGTAGAGCTCCAGATCCTCCACCCGGCCGGTCTCCCAGAGGCGGCCGTGCAGGGCCTCCATGCGGGCCGGGGACAGGCTCGCCTGGGCCACGTGCAGGTGAAGGCCCAGGAGGGCCGTGAGCTGATCGGCGTAGCGGTAGGTCTCGGGGGGGAGGTAGCCGGTATCCACCCAGATCACCGGGATGGAGCCACCGCCGCTGAGCCGGCTCACCATGTGCAGCAGCACCGCCGACTGGATGCCGAAGCTGGTGGTGAGGGCGAAACCGCCACGGAAGCGCTCGAAGGCCCAGGCCATCCGCTCCTTTGCCGTCATCGGTTCCAGGGCGGCGCGGGCCTGGGCCAGGTCGATGGCCTGTCCGGCCACATCGACCGGCAGGGTTGCGGCAGGGGCACTCACCATGGTTCCCATCATGCCTTGGGGGTGCGAGCTGGTTAGGGTGCCGAAAAGCCTCGTGCGGGAGGGCACACCGAGATCGCTCCGCGATCCGGCGTCCCCAGAACCGCTCTGCCCGCCGAAGCCCGCTCGCCTCCAGCCAGTCCGCCGTGAATCCCGAACCGAACCCGCGCCGGGCCGAGGCTTCCCCGCCCCCGGGGGCGGCAGATCCCCAGGGGGGCGAGCGCCGGATCGTGATCGTGGGCGGCGGCTTCGGCGGGCTCTACACGGCCCTGGCCCTGGCCCAGCACCGCGACCATCCGCCGATCCTGCTGATCGAGCCGAACGAGCGGTTTCTGTTCCAGCCCCTGCTCTATGAGCTGCTCAGCGGCGAACTGCGCCGCTGGGAGATCGCGCCGCGCTACGACTCCCTCCTGGCCAGCCGCGGCATCGCCTGGCTGCAGGACCGGGTCGAGCGGATCGACACCCGGGCCCGGCAGGTGCACACCCACGCCGGCCGCGCCCTCGGCTACGGGCGGCTGGTGATCGCCAGCGGCGGCCAGCCCGCCACCTTCGCCGTGCCGGGGGTGCGGGAGCACGCCCTCTTCTTCCGCAGCCTCGCGGATGTGGATCGGCTGCAGGCGCTGGTGCAGCGGCTGCGGCAGCAGGCCCGGCCGCTGCAGCGGCTGGCGATCGTGGGGGCCGGCCCCAGCGGCGTGGAGCTGGCCTGCAAGCTGGCCGATCTGCTGGAGGGCACCACCCTGATCGAGCTGATCGAGCGGGGAGCGGAGCTGCTGCCCCAGTCCCGCGCCTTCAACCGCGAGCAGGCCCGGGCGGCCCTCCAGCGCCGCGACGTGCGTCTCCGCTGCCACACCCGGGTGCTGGGGCTGCAGGCCGGCAGCCTCGAACTCAGCCTCTCCGGAGCCCGAGCCGTGCGGGCCGAGCCCGAACGGCTTCCGGTGGAAGCGGTGGTGTGGACCGCCGGATTCCAGGCCCGTCCCCCCCTGCTGGAACCCCCGGTGGCCGGCGATGCCCTGGGCCGGCTCAGCGCCGAGGCCGACCTGCGCCTGCAGGGCCACCACGACATCTTCCTGGCCGGCGACGCGGCGCGGGTGCCGGGGGAGGAGGGGGAGCCCCTGCCGGCCAACGCCCAGGTGGCCTTCCAGCAGGCCCACTGCCTGGCGGCGAACCTGCTGCGCTCCCTGGCGGGCACCCCCCTGGAGCCCTTCAACTGGAACGACCTGGGGGAAATGATCAGCCTCGGCCGCGGCGAGGCCAGCCTCACCGGCGGGGGGTTCACCCTGGCGGGCGGCGCCGCTTACCAGATCCGCCGGCTGGCCTATCTCACTCGCCTGCCGGGCCTGCCCCTGCAGCTGCGGGTGGCGGCGGGATGGCTCAGCGATGCCGCCTGAAGCCGCCCCCTCGCGCCCCCGGGCGCTCCTGCTCGATGCCATGGGCACGCTGATCGGCCTGCGCCGCTCCGTGGGCCACACCTACGCCGCCCTGGCGGCGGAGCATGGGCTGGCGGTGGAGGCCGCCGCGATCGATCGCACCTTTCCGGCGGTGTACCGCCAGGCGCCGCCCCTGGCCTTCCCCGGCCTGGAGGGCACCGCCCTGGAGGAGGCGGAGCGGCAGTGGTGGGGCGAGCGGATCGAGGAAACCCTGCAGCGGGCCGGCGGTGTCGCCGCCCCCGCCGAGCTGCGGCGGGCCCTGTTCGATCGCTTCGCCGACCCGGCCCTGTGGCGGGTTTATGAGGATGTGCCCCCCTGCCTGGAGCGCTGGAGCCGCGCGGGCCTCCGCCTGGCGGTGGTGAGCAATTTCGACCGGCGGCTGCTGCCCCTGCTGGAGGGGCTCGGCCTGGGCCGCTGGCTGGAGGTGGTGGTGGTGTCGAGCGCCGCCGGCGCCGCCAAGCCCTCCCCCCGGCCCTTTCTGCAGGCCCTCGAACACCTGGGGGTGGAACCGCGCCACGGCTGGCACGTGGGCGACAGCCGGGAAGACGCCCTGGGCGCCGCGGCGGCCGGGCTGCGCTCGATTCGGATCGAGCGGCCTTGAAACAGGGGGTGCTGGCGGGACGAACCCAGGGGCTGCGACCGTCGCTGCGGCGGGGCCTGGAGCGGCTCTGCCACCGCCGCCACGCCGCGGAAGCCACGGCCGAGGGACTGACCCTGCAGCGGCTCGCGGCCCTGAGCCAGGAACTGGAAACCCCCCTCACCCTGCTGGTGGATGGCCGCGGTCTGGGGCGCCTGCTCTGGGTGGGCCCCCTCGAGACCTCCACCCGGCTGCTCGAGAAGCTGCCGGGCTCGGAGCGGCGCCAGGGCAACGACTTTCGGCTGCTCACCTGCTGCGGCCGCAGCCGGCGGCTGGAGCCCGGCGCCCAGGAGGGGATTGTGGGGCTCGATCTGGCGCCGCGGTTGTGGCTGCGCTTCGCCGATCAACCGGCCCCGGGGGGCCACTGGCCGGCGGCCCTGTTCGTGCCCAGCGGCGCGGGGCAACCCTGGCGCTGCCTCGAGGAGGGGGACCTGCTCGACCTCTGCGACCGCGATCCGGCGGCTGTGGGCAAGGGGGCGGCGGCCGAGGCCCCGCCCGCGGCCGGTGGTGGGCCGGAGCGGGTGCTGCTGCTGGCCCTCACGCCGGCCCAGGGCGAGCAGGCGGCGCGCGCGATCGCCGAACTGGAGGGCCTGGTACGCAGCGCCGGCGCTGAGCCCGTGGGCCTGGTGACCCAGCGGCGGCAGCACGCCCATCCCCAGAGCCTCTGGGGCGAGGGGAAACTCACCGAGGCCGCCCTGGAGGCCCGCCGGCTGGGGGCCACCCTGGTGGTGACCGACCGGGAGCTGAGCCCGGTGCAGGGCCGCACCCTGGAGCAGCGCCTCGATCTGCCGGTGAGCGACCGCAGCGAGCTGATCCTCGACATCTTTGCCCAGCGGGCCGCCAGCGCCGCCGGCCGGTTGCAGGTGGAGCTGGCCCAGCTGCGCTATCGCCTGCCGCGCCTCACCGGACGGGGCCAGAGCCTCTCGCGCCAGGGTGGGGGGATCGGCACCCGCGGGCCGGGGGAAACCCAGCTGGAGAAGGATCGGCGGGCGATCGCCCGGCGGATCGAGCATCTCCAGCAGCGGGTGCGGGAGCTGGGGGAACACCGGGCCCGTCTGCGGCGCCAGCGGCACGGCCGCCGGCGGCTCGCCCTGGTGGGGTACACCAATGCCGGCAAGAGCTCCCTGCTCAATGCCCTCACCCGCCGCCAGGGGGACACGGCGGTGGTGGCGGAGAACAAGCTGTTCGCCACCCTCGATCCCACCACCCGCCGGATCGAGCTGATCCCCCCCGATGGAGGGGCTGCCGAGGAGCTGCTGCTCACCGACACAGTGGGATTCATCCGGGACCTGCCGCCGCCGCTCGTGGAGGCCTTCCGCTCCACCCTGGAGGAGACCCTCGAGGCCGACGGCCTGCTGCTGGTGGTGGACCTGAGTGATCCGCTCTGGCCCGAGCAGATCCGCACGGTGAATGGCATCCTCGATGCCCTGGGCAGCGAGGTGCCCCGCCGGCTGGTGGCCAATCAGATCGACCGCTGCCCCGCCGGCGAGCTGGAGCGGGCGCGGGCCCTGGCCCCCGAGGCCCTGTTCGTGTCCGCCACCGACGGACTGGGCCTGCAGCACCTGCGCCAGGGACTGCTGCACTGGCCGCCACCGGAGCAGGGTTCTCCGGCAATTACATAGGAAATCAGGGCCAAACAGCAGGGATCCAGGGCCGATCCCAGACCGAAAACCCTGAAGAACGACAGAAAATGCAGGCCCCAGATGCAATCCGGCGCATAGAGTGTCCAGCCACCTATCCCCATCTTTCCGCTAGGGATAGAGTGCTTTCCTCTGCTCTTCAGCCATGGCCGCACCCCAGGACGGCACCCCATGACCCCCCTGCCTGAGGCCCTCTCCCAGCCGGGGGCCCTGATCACCCTGGCGGTGTTCGCCCTCGCCATCCTTCTGTTCATCACCGGCTGGCTGGCGCCGGAGGTCACGGGCCTGCTGGCGGCGGGCCTGCTGATCGCCACCGGCGTGCTCAAGCCCAGCGAGGCCGTGGAGGGCTTCGGCAGCACCTCCCTGGTGACCCTGATGGGCCTGTTCGCCCTTTCGGCGGGGCTGTTCCGCGCCGGGGGCCTCGATCGGCTGCGGGCCCTGATCGGCTCCGATGCGGTGCGCAGCCCCAAACGGATGATCACCCTGATGGTGGCGGCGGTGGGCCCCGTCTCCGCCTTCATCCCCAACACCCCGATCGTGGCCACCCTGCTGCCGGTGGTGGAGGGCTGGTGCCAGCGGCGGGGCATCTCCCCCTCCAAGGTGCTGCTGCCCCTCTCGTTCGCCACGGTGCTGGGCGGCACCCTCAGCCTGCTCGGCAGCTCCGTGAACCTGCTGGCCAGCGAGGTGAGCGCCAAGCTCGGCTACGGCGCCTTTCCCCTGTTCGGCTTCACGCCGATCGGCCTGGGGGTGTGGCTGGTGGGCGGGATGGTGATGGTGCTGCTGGCGGATCGGTTCCTGCCGGACCGGGGCCGCAACGACGACGACCTGGTGGCCGATCTCGCCAGCAGCGGCTACCTCAGCGAGGTGGAGATCCCGGCCGGCTCGGAGCTGGTGGGCCAGTCGCTGCATGGCAGCCGCCTGCAGCGCCGCTACGACGTGGACGTGCTGGAGCTGCACCGGGGCAGCGAACGTTTCCTGCCCCCTCTGGCGGATCGCACCCTGGTCCTGGGCGACCGGCTGGTGCTGCGCTGCGGCCGCGAAGAACTGCTGCGCCTGCAGCAGGAGCACACCGTGGTGCTGGCCCCCACGCCGGATCCGGCGGGAGAAGCCGGCGCCACGCCGCCACCCGACCTGCGCAACAACCAACGCATGGTGGAGGTGCTGCTCCCCTCCGGCTCCACCCTGCCGGGCGATTGCCTGCGGGATCTGCGCTTCCGACAGCGCTACAACCTCACCGTGCTGGCCCTGCGCCGCGGCAATGCCGTGCTGCGGGAGCGCCTGGGCCGGGTGCAGCTCCGGGAAGGCGACGTGCTGCTGCTGCAGGGGCCCAAGGACGCCATCCGCGGCCTGCAGTCGAGTAATGATCTGGTGGTGCTGGAGCAGCTGGAGAAGGACCTGCCCACGGTGAGCCGCAAGGGCATCGCCCTGCTGATCGTCGCCCTAGTGATCCTCCTGCCGGCGTTCAACCTGCTTCCCCTGGTGGCCACGGTGCTGCTGGGAACGGTGGCGATGGTGGCCACCGGCTGCCTGCGGGCCGGTGAGCTGCAGCGGGCCATCCGCCTCGACGTGATCCTGCTGCTGGGATCCCTGGGCAGCTTCAGCGTCGCCCTCGAGAAAACCGGTCTGGCGCAGTCGATCGCCGAGGCGCTGCTGAGCGGCCTGAACCAATGGCCGCTCTACTGGGCCCTGCTGGTGGTGTTCCTGTTCACCACCCTGCTCACGGAGGTGATGAGCAACGCCGCCACCGTGGCCCTGCTGATCCCGATCGCCGGCCAGCTGGCCGCCGGCCTGGGCCAGCCGCCACTGGCCTTCATCTACACCGTGCTCTTTGGGGCCAGCCAGAGCTTCCTCAGCCCGGTGGGCTACCAGACCAACCTGATGGTGTTCGGTCCGGGCCGCTACCGCTTCCTCGACGTGGCCCGCTACGGCGTGCCGCTCACCATCACGATGACCCTGCTCGTGCCCTGGCTGGTCTGCCACCAGTTCGGACTCTGAGCAGATCCGCCCCCAGCCGTGCCACGATCATCGGCTGGTCTCTCTCCTGACCCTCTCTCCTGCCATGGCCCTCCAGCTCGGCGACACCGCTCCCGACTTCACCCAGGATTCCCAGCTGGGACCGATCAACCTCTACGACTTCGCCGGCGACAGCTGGGTTGTGCTCTTCTCCCACCCCGCCGACTACACCCCGGTCTGCACCACCGAACTCGGCGA
>JBJTWS010000040.1:0-6447 GCA_046081905.1 Synechococcus sp.
CCTGGGGCTCGACGACTCGACGCTGGCGGGGTTCGCCGCCCTTGGCGTCAAGAACAACCCGAAATTTCGGATCTGCTGGCAGACCTACATTTGGCCCGTCGGCAAGGAGCCGAAGGACGGCAAAAAGACCCTCGACGTGGCCGCCACGAAGAAGCGCGCCGCCAGGGAACCGCTCAAAGAGCTGGAGAAACTCGTCGATGCGATAAACGAAAAGCATGGGCGGAAGGTCGTGCTGATCTCCCCGGCGGGCGAGGCCACGCTCAAACTGGTGGACATGGTCGCGGACGGCAAATTCCCCGGAATCACCGACCCGGCCGACCTGTGACGGCACTGGCAGCGGAGTGGGTCTTTGCGCTGAGGCCCGGTGGACTGAGGCCCGGTGCGCTGGCATTGCTGATCGCGGAAGCCCTCGGTGCTGCCGAAAGGACCGGCCAAGGGGGTTGACGCGGGACACGGCCCGTTGTCGCTTCCGGCCAGGTCGATTCAGCGGGCTGGATCAGCCTGGTGGCCAGTGATTTCTGCCACCGCCATGCTCCGCATCCACGGCGACCGCCACAGCCTGCTGGCCGCCCTCACCGCCCACTGGGCGGAGCAACAGCTGCAGATCCCCGAGCCGCAGCGGCCGCTGGTGGGGCCGATCACCCGCACCTCCAGGCCCAGGCGCTGAGCCACAGAGCGGCCCGGGGAAGGCGTGAGGCACTACGGTGCAACCCTTGCGCCATGGCCGTGCCTCAGACCGAGCTGCTGCGTTTTCTGGCCCATGTGCGGGCTGATCCTGCCCTGCGACAGCGGCTGGTGGATGCGCTCAGTGCCGATGAGGTCTCACGCCTGGCTCAGGACCTTGGCTTCCGGGTATCGGGCAGCGACATCCTCCGCTTTCATGGTCAGTCAGCCTCTGGGATCCGCATCAGCCGCATCGATCACCCCGGCGAATATCCAGGTCGCTACTACTGAGTACCACCACCCGACTGAAACAGCTCAACGCTGATCAGCCGGTCTCCCGGGGCCGATCGCTCGCCATGAAAGCCTCAGCTCCGCCGATGGGATGGTGAACGGGACGATCGCTGCACATTCAGCAGCTCACAGGCTCTGGTGCTCCAGCGTCCGAGCCGTTGCTGTCTCCAGTTGGCCATTGGATGCAGTTGAACGAGAAGCACAGGCGCCTCGCCTGGTCGGTGGCGCAATCCAGCTGGACAAACCAGGGAACCGACAGCGGATTGCCTCGACTGGCGGCGATTTTTCTGCCGCCATCGCCGGATGTGATGACGATGGATGCGATCGACTGGAGTCAGCACAACGCCAAGGCCTGCCAGCCGGATTCCCTGCACCACCTCCGGCCACTTGACCCCGCGGAAGCCCCGCAGCGGCTGGCTCGCTACCTCCGCCAGCTGAGCGAAACCGCCCTGGCCTCTTTACCGGAAGCGCAGCGGCAACAGCAGCAGCTGGCGTTGGTGAACCGGATCGTGGCCTGGCTGCAGCAGCAGGCTCCGGCCGTGATGGGGGAGGGGGATCAGCTGCACCCCAGTGCTCGCCTGCTGCAGGAGCTGCGGGCGGCGCCGTTGCTGCCCAATGAGGCGCCATTGGTTCGGCCGCTGATTCCGCTGCAGCGTGCAGCCGGTCATTCGGCCACACCTCGACTACAACTGGATCCAGACCAGCCCCATCACCATGGCCTTCTGGTGGGTCAACCACAGGCAGACCTACCGCCAGGAGACGGACGGCGGCTACGTCTGGTCGCCCAAGGCCAATGCCAATGGGGCCCGCAATGTGAGCTACGACAACCTCACCCGCTGCCAGCGGGGGGATGTGGTCTTCAGCTATGCGAACGGGCGGATCAGCCAGATCGGGCTGGTGGAAATGGCGGCGGTCACGGCGCCGAAGCCGCCGGAGTTCGGATCGGCGGGCGACAACTGGAGCCAGGAAGGCTGGCTGGTGCGGGTCAACTGGCAGCCGCTGCGACAGGCGCTCGTGCCACAGAGCTTCTTCGAACTGATGCAACCGCTGCTGCCAGAGTGCCACAGCCCGATCAGCACCAGTACGGGTCGGGGCAACCAGGGGATTTATCTGGCGGGGCTTAGCGAAACCCTGGGTCAGCTGCTGCTGAAGCTGATCGAGGACCATGCCGACCCCGCAGTAATGGTGCACCTGGTGGTGCTGGCCGAAGAAGGGGAATTCACGGCCTCCCTTCTGGACGACATGCAGCGTCTGCAAGAGGTAGTGAGCAGCACCGAGCGCGATACGCTCACCAAGGCACGGCTGGGACAGGGCCTGTTCCGCCATCGGGTAGCTGAAAGGGAACCCGCCTGCCGAGTCACGGGGCTGACGCGCCAAGAGTTTCTGGTAGCCAGCCACATCAAGCCCTGGCGCAACTGCGACAATCGCGAGCGCCTCGATGGCGCTAACGGCCTGCTGCTTTCGCCCCATGTGGACAAGCTGTTCGATCGCCACTGGGTCAGCTTCGACAGCGGCGGTGAACTAATCTGCGAGCACGCCGCCGCCCGCGAGGCGTTGCGGTGTTGGGGCATCGAGGGGGCGAATCTGATCCAGCCGTTCAGCCGGGAGCAGGAGCAGTTTCTGAGCGCCCATCGGGAGGTGTTGCGCTGCTGATCTGTCTCGGGCTGAGCAGGCTGCACACTCACCAACGCGGACTTTTACTGATAAAGTAGAGGGATGAAGAAGGGAAAGCTCATCGCTCTCACAGTAGAGCGCTTCAAGTCGTACAAGACATCTACGCGGATCGAACTCGCTCCGCTCACCATCGTCCTTGGCCGCAACAACTCAGGTAAGAGCACCCTTATTCAAGCGCTTTTACTTCTGAAGCAGACACTGGCCGAGGTGCGGCCGGAAGTGCCACTTCGACTTGATGGGCTCGTTGATGCTCTATCCCTGCGCGAGCTTACGACCGGCTGGCCTCTCGCAAATGGGCGCATCGAGGGCCCTTCAATCGAAGTGGAGTGGGACTCCGAGGTCAACATAGATGAGGCATTAGCAGAAGCACGCAACCCGGACCGCCCCAACCTTGCAAAGCATACGGTGAAATGGCTGGAGAATGCGACAGGGGTTTGCGATGTGCGAACTCGCTTGCGAATTCAGACCGAGGAGATCGATGGGAGTGCAAGGATCTCGAAGCTAACTCTCGAAGCCCTAAAGCCAGAAGCAGCAAAGGTCGTGATCCGCCCACATGAAGAACCTAGAGTATCGTGGGGGAACCATTCTGCATCAAAGCTTGTAGCAGAGATCGAGCACTTCATACCCTATCTTAATCTTAAGGGTAGCACTGGACCTCGCACAAAGGAGCGCGCGTTTCGCAATGGCTTCTTGTTTCTATTTGCTCAGCCTCTACAGGCATTGAAGTCAATCCTAAATGACCTTCAATATCTGGGTTCGACGCGACAGCCGCCTCCGAGCCTTTTCAAAATAGCAACTACGGCACCTAGCGAGATTGGAGTCTCTGGGGAGTTAGCCGCTCAGCTACTCCATCGGCGCCAAAAGGATCTGGTGCACTTCGCAGAGCTGTTGAATGTTGAGGCTCCGAGCCTCCCGACTGAGGTGCGGGCCTCGCCATTGGTTGACGCCGTGAACATAATGTTCTCAGCACTCGGAATTAATACTCCACTTAAAGTGGAGGACGTTCAAGACGTAGGATTCCGCCTCCTTTTTGGCAACGCTAGCTTGTCACATGTGGGTCGAGGTTTAGGCTATCTTCTGCCACTAATCGAGCTTGGCTTGATCGCTGATCCACTGCGCTTTATTGGGCAAAAAGGGAGTATGTCGACAGAGGACTACTCGAGGCTGAGCCAGAGCTACGCCCACATTGCACTCGAGGAACCAGAGGCACATCTGCATCCGAAAGTTGCAAGCCAGTTGGCGCATTGGCTCGTCAGCCTTGCTGTTGCAAATCGCCGACTAATAGTCGAGACTCATAGTGACCATCTTGTGCGCCGGCTCCGTGGCCTTGTTGCACGTTCAGGCAAAGATTCAGCCCTTGAAAGTTGGCTCCTCAAGAATGTCGCAATCCTAACCGTTGAACAAGACGCTGAGGGAATCTCAAAGGTTACATCTAGTCGCCTTACCGTTGAGGGTGGCGTGAGCGAGGTGTGGCCAGCTGACTTTATGGACGAGGCTACCGATGAGGAGAGTGCCATCTACTACGCAAAGCTTGACAAGGCTATTGATATGGAGATCAGCAGTACACTTACATGGAACGATGAACAAGAACCTGAAGCGGCGGCTGAACCGTGATTGGCCTTCTTGATCCCACGCTGTTTTTTGCCAGAAACGAGGCTGAAATCGTCGGCGAACTTGATCTGATTTTGTTAACCTGTCGCCAACACCAAATTGAACTGACTCCGCTTGGTGAGTATTGGTCTTCCTTGTGGCACGATTTTGGAAGCAAGCTCGAGCAGCAACTATCCCCGCATGCAAAGCGAACTCTTCAAGCTATACGGCAATCTGCCCCGAAATCGGACCAACACATTTCCCCTTTGCCGCCCAATGCAGGTACAGCATGGCGTCGAGGATTCACTGATCTCTTTGGAGCCCCATATCTACAGCCACCATGGGCCAATAGGATGGCGTTAGCTGCAATTCGAGCACTATCAAGTGGCCAAGAAACCGTCATGTTTAGTCGCCGGCTCATCAGCCGAAACCTCGTAGTACATCAAACTGCCAACTGTACGTTGCACGAGAATACGCGCTGGCTTCTACATGTTCAACCACGTGGAGTTGGCCATCGCCACGTGCTGTGTGTCTATCACCTACGCAACCTAAGCGAGCGGTGGACAGCCCGCTTTGACTGGCGACTACCAAGTATCTCAGACGGAGCGAGATATCCATTCTGTGCCCCTGCCCACTGGTGGAAGGGATCGACTCAAGCGGTCCGTACTATCTGTTCAAAACCGGCGTGGGTGGATGCTCGTGGTAACGGCTGGGCTCGGCCAAATATCAACAATGGTGCGGGATACCACTGGGACGTCTTTATCCAAGATCTGCAGACACAGCAGGAGATTGGCGTGAATCAGATTAATGTTGTTGAATTTGGCGCACCTCATTCCGAATGGTGTCCTGGGAGCTTGCACCATACGCCATCTGCGAAGAGGTCAAGTGTCCAAGATAAAGGCTGGCAGTGCCCATAAGCCCATAAAGCTGAAGCGATTATCCAACTGATATCCAGCAGCGTATTCGGGCGCAAGAATTCAGATTGACTCCCCTGCAAATCGAGCTGAAAAGTAGCCCATCGAATTGTCGCTAGAATCATGGGACTTGCGCTGAAGCATCTGTCTGATAGTTGATGAAAAGAATGGTAAGAAGTTCAACGTGGGCACGAAGCCATTAATACCGGCTCCCCTTCTTCCAGTTCTTTCCGGATGTTGCCGGAGGCCACCTCCAGCTCCAGCTGCCGCTGAAACCTACCCGGCTCCAACTCTGAGGCTGCCAGGAGTGCGCGCTCGCTGAGCGCGCCGCACTCCCGCAGCAGCTGGGTCAGCAGATCGGGGGGGAGGGGTTCGGATGGGGCTGGGGCGGCATTGCGATTGATCGGTGCCGGGTGGGCAGCAGCCTTGGGGCGCCCACGCCGCGAAGGTTTGCCCGCAGTGGCCTCCACCTGACGAGCCGCCCTAATCCGTTCGAGCAGCACGCTCGCCGGTTCGTCGCCAGGATCCTGGGGCACCAGTTCGCCGCGAAACGCCTTGGCCAGCAGGGCTGGCGTGAGGCGATCGACGACCTTGCGGGCGGCGTTGAGGCGGGCTTCGAGTTGGTCGGCGAGGGTGAAGAGGTGCTGGGCGCGGTGGACAATTTCCACCATCTCACGCTGAGGAGGTATGGCTACAGGGAGAGAGTTCAAAACAGCTTGCGTCAACTTTGCTCTGCCGGTTGTACCTGTCAACCATGGCAGCACTGGGTAGTACATCAAGCAGAAACAAAGATAGTCGGCAGAGACCGAGTCCTCAGGCCTCAAGACATGAGCGTGATTGTTGACCCAGCACTTGCCTGACGATCGGTAGGCGATTGGCTTCTCCCTGCCATAGAACGTTTCATCCTCGGTCACGAGGACCAATTCATCATCGAAGATAAACACGTCAACCATATCCACCATTCCATTCGCTCCATAGTACGGATACAGGCCATGACTGGATTCCCTGTTCTCTTTCTTGACCGGTATTCTTTGGCTGTCCAGGCACTCCGCAAGCATCGACACGCTGCCAAGATGCCAGGAATCGGGTATCTGAGTGTCCCAATAGCTCAAATCTGGCTCAACGGGCAATTTTGGCTTCCCACGCTGCACGCTGGAAGAAAGTCGCTCTATAAAAGTTGCAACTTCGTTGGCAGCCTGATCAACATCAACTTGATTCTCCTCCCGCCACTCCCGCGTCAACTCCCCCGAGGTGGCCGCCGCCAGCACGGCCTGGCGAAAGCGCTAGAGCAGGTCCGCCACACCATCGAGCCGCT
>JBJTWS010000041.1:0-3466 GCA_046081905.1 Synechococcus sp.
GTGTTCAGCTCCACCACGCTCTGCCAGTAGGCCGCCACCTCATGCAGGCCGTAGTGGCCGCACAGATACACCAGATTGAGGATGTCCTTCTGGAAGCAGCTGCCGCCGAAGCCAGGCCCCGCCTGCAGGAACTTTGAGCCGATGCGGCTATCGCTGCCGATCGCCCGCGCCACTTCCTGCACATCGGCACCGGTGGCCTCACAGAAGGCCGCGATGCTGTTGATCGAGCTGATCCGCTGCGCCAGGAACGCATTGGCGGTGAGCTTGCTCAGCTCGCTGCTCCACAGATTGGTTCGCAGGATCCGTTCCGCCGGTACCCAATGGCCATAGATGCCCGCCAGAGCCTCGATCGCCGCTGCGTCCTCACCACCGATCAGCACCCGATCCGGCTCCTCCAGATCGCCGATGGCCGTGCCCTCCGCCAGGAATTCCGGGTTGGAGAGCACGGAAAACGTCTTGGCCTCTCCACCGGCGCTGGGGCCCTGGATGGCACCGAGAATCGCCTTCACCGTCTCCGCGGTGCGCACCGGCAGGGTGCTCTTCTCCACCACGATCGTGTGGCCCTGGGCACAGGCCGCCACCTGCCGCGCCGACGCCTCGATCCAGCGCAGGTCGCTGGCCTGGCCGGCGCCGAGACCCTTGCGCTTGGTGGGCGTGTTCACCGACAGGAACACCATGTCGGCTCCGGCGATCCCCTCCTCCACCGCCGTGGAGAAGAACAGATTGCGGCCGCGGCAGCGGCCCACCACCGCATCCAGCCCCGGCTCGTACACCGGCAACTTGCTCAGATCCGGATCATTCCAGGCGGCGATCCGCGCCTCGTTGAGATCCACCACCGTCACCCGGATCTGGGGGCAGCGATCGGCGATCACCGCCATCGTCGGCCCGCCCACATAGCCCGCACCGATACAGCAGATCGAGCGGATCTCGGGAGAGGCAGGGGTCACACCAACGGCCTGGACAGTGCCCGAAACCTAAGCGAAACGGCGCAACAGATCCTGCTGCGGCAGGCGTTCCTCACCCACTGGCGCCTGAACTTCCACAGCGCGGAGATCCTTGAGGATCGCCGTGCCCTGCTCGGCTTCGCTGTCGCCGATCAGCACGGCCCAGGCAGCGCCGCTGCGATCGGCCCGTTTGAGCTGCTTGCCGAAGGCTGCGGCGCTGAGATCGAGCTCCACCACCCGGCCCGTCCTGCGCAGTTCCCTCGCCAGGGCGAGAGCATCGGCTTCAGCACGGTCGCCGCGACTCACCAGATAGATCTCGGGTACTGAACGCTGCGCTGCGCCAGGCTGCTGACTGAGCAGCAGCACCAACCGCTCCATGCCGAGGGCCCAACCGATCGCCGCGGTGGCGGATCCGCCGAGCTGTTCCACCAGACCGTCGTAGCGGCCGCCGCCGCACACCGTGGCCTGAGCCCCCAGCTGGCTGGAGGTGATCTCAAAGGCGGTGTGGCTGTAGTAGTCGAGGCCGCGAACGAGCCTGGGATTGAGCTGGAAGGGGATCGCCAACGCCTCCAGGCCGGCCTGCACCCGGGCGAAGCGCTCACGGCTCTCGGGAGCCAGGGCATCGGCCAGGGTGGGAACCCCGGCCAGCAGAGCCTGGGTGTCAGGGTTCTTGCTGTCGAGGATGCGCAGCGGATTGCGCTCAAGACGGTCCTGCGAATCGGCATCCAGCTGATCGCGGCGCTCATTCAGCCAGCCCACCAGGGCCTCGCGGTAGCGGGCGCGATCGGCGGCGCTGCCGAGGGAATTGAGTTCCAGGGTGAGGCCGCCCACCCCCAGATCGGTGAGCAGATCCCAGGCCACGGCGATCGCCTCCACATCGCTGCGGGGATCGGCGAAGCCGAGGCACGCCAACCCGATCTGATGAAACTGGCGCAGCCGGCCGGCCTGGGGCCGCTCATAGCGGAACATCGGCCCGGAGTACCAGAGGCGCTGCGAGCCCTGGCTGAGAAGACCGTGCTGGATGGCGGCGCGCACCACCGAGGCCGTTCCCTCCGGCCGGAGCGTGCAGCTGCGCTCACCGCGGTCCAGAAAGGTGTACATCTCCTTGCCCACCACATCGGTGGCTTCGCCGATGCCGCGCGAAAACAGCTCGGTGGCCTCCAACAGCGGTGTGCGGATCTCGCGGATGGCCGCCCGGGCAAAGTGGGACCGGGCCGTGGACTCGATCCGCTGCCACAGGTCGATCTGCTCCGGCAGCAGATCGACCATGCCGCGCAGGCTCTGCAGTTTCTCCAAGGCCAGGCTGCAAGCTGCAGCCATCTTGCGGGATCGCGCTCCCCTCCCCCAATAGCCTGGAGCCCCAGCCGTACCTACGGCCCTGGCCCATGTTCTGATCACCAGCGGCGCTGGCGTCCTAGGCATCCATACCTGCCTGGTGCTGCTGGAAGCCTTCAGCGGCCGGCCCGTTCCCTGCGCCGTGGTGACCCGCCGGCCGGGCGATGCCTCCGCCATGGAGGCGGACCCGAGCCCAACAGCAAACATGCTTGGCTGAGGAACCCGCCGGGGCCTTCAGGTGATGTGCCGCGACGGCTGGGCCTGGCACCAGGCCAACCGGGGGGGGCACGGCTGCATCGGCAAAGCCCGATGGCGCTCAGCTGGAAGCAGAGCCGTTCCTCCGCTCCGACTCATCAATCACATCAAGGCGAAGTTCACGCATCCGGGAACCAAGTGCTGGACCTGCCTGTATCCCTTGGGCCATCAGGCACTTCGCACTAACTGGGGACACCGCATGTCGCCAGCGCAGCCACCAACGCAGCAGCGGACGACGCGGACCAAAGCCAGTAGCCAAAGCCAGACCAACCGCCTCAGGAGTGCAGGCGCCCTGCTCCAGCCACTGGGTCCAGCGAGAGGGAGACGAGTGTTGATCCGCCGCATCGACACCAGAGGAGGTCAGCGCTTCAAGCCGTTCACGCAGATGCATCCACTGACCCAGCATCCTCTGTTGGCCATGGGGCAACTGCAACCGCTGCGCGATGGCCAGCGGGTTATCCACGACAGCGATCAGCGCCGGCAGCAAGGGCAGTTGCAATCGTTGAGCCCAATGCAGACGCCGGCGCCAGCGCTGATCTGCCTGCAGCGTGGGATCCAGCATCACCAAGCCACCCCAGGCCTTCAGCAGCGTCAGGGCCTCACACCAGGGCTCCCGCGTCAGGAGCAGCTCCAGCTCCATCCGCAACCTGGTCGAGAGGCTGACCGGCGCCTCAAGAGGGGCATCGGTGGGCCTCCAACTCCACGGCCACTCCTCCAGCGTCAGATGAGCCTGAAGCTCAGACGCTTTTGAGAGGCGGAACCCCAATCTGGCCGCGTAACGAGCGGCCCGGATCAGGCGTGTGGGGTCATCCCGCAGGCTGTGTGAGTGAAGGAAGCGCAATTCGCGCTGCTGCAGATCCGCCAAACCGCCATGGGGATCCAGCAAGGTGGGCGCACGGCCTCCGGGATCAAGAACCAGCGCCATCGCGTTG
>JBJTWS010000042.1:0-3407 GCA_046081905.1 Synechococcus sp.
AGCCTGCCCTGGCTGCTCTCCCCCACGATGTGGAGCTGATCGTGGAACTTTCAGCGCGTTCCCGCCCCGACACCGAGGCGATCTTCGCCCTGATGGCAAGACACGGCTTCCATGCCTACGAACTATCCAACAGCTATGGGCCCCAGGCTTACCTGCAGCGGCAGCTCCCTGCCGCTCCTCGGCGCCTTGAACGGCTCCCGACACAGCAGACCGACGTGATCTTCTCCCGTCTGGATGCCCCCAGCCTTTGAATCCACGTCATTCTCCGGTGTACCTCACGTGCTTCAGGCGCTGCCTGGCGGCGCCTTTCTATCCATGCGCAGTTGCGCTCAGCCTGGCCGTTGTCTGCTGGTTGCATCTGTTTCGCCTCGGCTCACTGCCGGATGGCCTCTACATCGATGAATCGGCGATTGCCTACAATGCGGCTGAAATCGCCGCAACGGGGTACGACGAGTACGGCGTCCACATGCCGCTTTACTTTCGTAGCTTTGATGATTACAAGGCTCCGGTCTATATCTATTTTGTTGCCTTCCTATTTAGGTTGTTGGGCTCTTCTGAGTTCACGCTTAGGCTTGCCAGCTTTCTTTGTTTCTTCGTCGGGCTTGTCTTTGCGGCGCTGCTTGTTAGCCGATTGTTTCCCTCGCGTCGCGGGGTCGTGGTTTTCACGATTCTGTCGTTCGGGACCCTGCCTCATTTCTTTGTCGTCTCCAGGCTTGGCTTTGAAGTCATTTCACAGCTTGCCTGCACGTCTGCTGCGGTCTTTCTGGTCTGGCAGTGTTTTCACGGGCCTCCGCAGGCCCGTGGCCGACTTCTTCTGTGCTGTTGTGGCTTCGTTCTTGGCCTGTCGGTCTATACCTATCCCACCGCCCGCCTGCTGACCTTCCTCGGCCTCGTTTCGCTGTGGCTGGTCTATGGAAGCAAGCAAAACCTGTCGAAGCTTGCACTTCTCTCCTGCTCCTTTGCTGTTGCGCTGGTCCCATACACGCTCTATGCGTCTGAGCACGCCTCGAACCTGACGGCGCGATTTCGCTCGATCTCCTATCTGTATACCTCGCTGCCTGCTTGGAGAAAGCTGCTTTTCTTCATTCGTAATTATTTCAGTTATTGGACTCCCGGTTATCTCCTTCGCCATGGCGATGTGAATCTTCGTCATGGCACCGGCTTTGGTGGTGTTGTCTTCGGCGTCACGATGGCGCTCTTCGTGGTGGGTGTGGTTCTGCTTGCTGTGCGCCGTGCCTTTGTCTGGCAACGGTTCGAAGCCTTTCTGCTGCTCAGCCTCCTGCTGGCTCCGGTCCCCGCGGCTCTCACATCCGAGGGCACACCGCATGCCCTGCGATCCCTGCTGCTGAGTTACTACATCCTGCTCTTCTCTGCCTACGGCTTTGAGTTGATTGGAACATCACTGCAGCGCTCGCGTGCCCGGGCCTTGCTTGCGTCTGCCCTGCTGCTCCTGGCCTATGAGGCCTCTGAATTCCTGTTTCACTACTTTGTGATCTACCCTCCGCTCAGCACCGTTGCGATGGATAGCCACGGCTTCCAAGCCTCGATGCTTGCAGCCTTGCAGGCTGGGCCCGAGAAGATCGTTCTCTTCTCTCCGCAGTCGTCTTACGACTATGCTCATCTGGCATTCTCTCAACTCCGACTGGCCAACCCAGATCGCATCCCCATTGAACAGAGTCTGCTGGAAAGGATGACACCCGGAACCTGTGTCGTGTACAGGCAGCGTGATGAGAAGCACCTCCCGTTCACGTCCCACCCTCACACGGATTTCGTGCCACCCAGCCCTTCTGATCTTTTGCAGAAACGGCTGCATGTGGCTTCGGCGCCTGTGGTTTTCAAAACCCGGTGCCTGGCTCCGGCGTAGCTTGCTGCACGCCTGCCATTGTTGTCCCCATCGGGGCTGATCACACCCTGTCGCCTCTGCGTTGGCTTTCCATCCACTGCCTGCCCCTGAAGCGGGCCCACGCGCCCTCGTCTCCACCATCATTCCGGTCTACAACCGGCCTGAGATGGTGCAGCGCGCCGTGGCCAGCGTGCTGGCGCAGACGTACCGGCCGATCGAGATCCTGCTGGTGGATGATGGCTCCACCGACCACACACCTGAGGTGCTGGCCGCGCTTCAGGCGGAGCATCCCCAGATCATTCGCGTGATCCGCCAGGCCAATGCCGGTGCCGGACCCGCCCGTGAGGCTGGTCGGCTGGCCGCCAGGGGGGCCTTCATTCAGTACCTCGACAGCGACGACTATCTGCTGCCGAACAAATTCACGGATCAGATCGCAGCCCTCGAGGCCCACCCTGAGTGCGCGATCGCCTACGGCACCTCCCGCCACGTGGACGCCGAGGGGCGAGATCTGGAGGCCCCCAGCCGCCGCACGGCGGATCGGATCGACAGCCTCTTTCCGCTGCTGCTGGTGGAGCGCTGGTGGCACACGCACACCCCGCTCTTCCGCCGCTGGATCAGCGACGCCGCTGGCCCCTGGCCCGCCTTCCGCCCGGAGGACTGGGATCTCGAAGCCCGCATGGGTGCTCTGCGCCCGCAGCTGATCCACTGCGGCAGTGAGGTGTCGATCCAGGTTGACCACGTTTCGGAGAACCGTGTGACCTGCGGGCCGACGGTGGAGGCCCTGCGGGATCAGGCAATCTTTCTGCCCCGCCTCGCCGCCGCGGCCGTTCTCGCGGAGGTGCCGCCTGAGGCGCCCCAGTGGCGTCGCTTCTCCGATGAGTGTTTCGTGGCGGCACGCCTGTTGCACCAGCTCGATGATCGTGCCGGAGGGGATCGCCTCCTGCGCCTTGCGGCGTTCTGTTGTTCGGATCATTCGCGCCTCGTGTCTCCCTACGGCCAGCTCACGCGGGTCTTCGGCGCAGCGCTCGGCTCTCGGCTGGCCGAAGTGGTGCGCACCGGGCGCTGGCCGGGTTGAGCGTGGCCGCTCCCCCACGGGTCAGCGTGCTGATGCTCACCCGTAACCACGCCCCCTACCTGGCGGAGGCGATCGCATCGGTGCAGCGCCAGAGCTATCCCCACTGGCAGCTGCTAATCGGCGAGGACGCCTCCAGCGACGCCACCGCCGCCATCGCCCGGGCCGCTGTCGCCGCCGATCCCGGGCGCATCCACCTCTTCTCCTCCCCGGATGGGGCCCTCGGCTTTCACCGCAACTTCGAGCGCCTGCTGGAGGCGGCAGCCACGCCCTACGTGGCCTTTCTGGAGGGGGACGACTGGTGGTGCCACCCCGACAAGCTCGCCCTCCAGCTCGCGCTGCTGGATGCCAACCCTGAACTCGCCTTCTGCGGTGGCCGCACCCGCGTGCTCGATGAGCGGCACGATCGCTCCGCAGCTGGGGCTGCGGCCACGATCGGCCCGGAGCCCGGTTTGCAGCGCCTCGGCTTCGAAGCCCTGATCGCCAGCTACG
>JBJTWS010000043.1:0-7806 GCA_046081905.1 Synechococcus sp.
GCTGAGGGCCCGTTCGATCGCGGCGGGCACGGCCTCGAAGGCACCGCGCTGCCAGCGGGGACTCCAGATCTCACAGCCATCGACGACGGCCGCGGCCCGGGAGGCATCCGGCTGCAGATAGCGACGGCCGTCGATGGCGGCAAAGGTCCAGCTCCACCAGCCACTGGGGTACATCGGCACCCAGCCGTACAGCGGATCGGCGTGGCCGAACACCTGCCGCAGCAGCCGCACCGTGTCGAGGTGCACCTGGCGGAAGGCCTCCGGTGATTCGCTCTGGGTGGCAAACACCCCACCGGGCCGAAGGATACGGCGGCAGTGCTCGAAGAAGGTGCGATTGAACAGGCCCTCGGCGGGTCCGGCGGGGTCGGAGCCATCCACGATCACCACGTCGTAGCTGGCGTCTGCTGCGGCGGCCACCCAGGCGATGCCATCGCCCACCGTGAGCTGCAGGCGCGGATCGCTCCAGGCCGCCCCTCCGATGGAGGGCAGGTGCTGCTGGCTCCACTGCACCACCAGCCCATCGATCTCCACCAGGTCGAGGTGTTGCACCCCGGGGTGGCGCAGGCATTCGCGGGCGGTGCCGCCATCGCCGCCGCCGATCACCAGCACCCGCTCGATGGCGGCGGCGCCGCAGAGGGCCGGGTGCACGATCGCTTCGTGGTAGTGCCGCTCCTGGCGCTCGGCCGTCATCCAGCAGCCATCGAGCAGCAGGCCCTTGCCATAGCGCTCGCTCTCGATGATCGTGACCCGCTGGAACTCCGACTGCTGCTCAGCGATCACGCGGCCGGCCAGGCCGTAGCGCACGCCCTCGAAGATCTCATCGATCCAGCCTTGGCTGGAAAGGGGCCAGCCCGGCGTGGGGGCGGGTTGGCTGCTGCTCTCGGCCATCGGCGCTTGGGTTCCTGCCTCCAGACTTGCGCACCGCCGGTGTCGCCTCCATGACAGGCTCGCCCCATGGCCCAGGAGCGATCCAGCACCGATCTGCGCGTCACCCCGGCGGTGCTGATCCCGGCGGCGGAACTGGGCTGGCGCTTCTCGCGATCCTCCGGCCCCGGCGGCCAGCACGTGAACACCACCGATTCGCGGGTGGAGCTCCTGTTTGATCTGGCGGGCACGCCCTCATTGCCGGAGCCGCTGCGGGCCCGGGCCCTGCGGCGCCTCGAGGGGCGGCTGGTGGAGGGGGTGCTGGTGATCACCGCCAGTGAGCACCGCTCCCAGTGGCAGAACCGGGTGGCGGCCCAGCGGCGGCTGGTGGCGTGCCTCCAGGAGGCCCTGCAGCCGCCGCCGCCGCCGCGGCGCCGCACCCGGCCCAGCCGTGGCTCGGTGGAACGCCGCCTGGCGGCCAAGAAACAGCGCGGTGCCATCAAGGGGCAGCGGGCCGCCCGGATCCCCCTCTCCGACGACTGATCCGGCCCGGCAGGAGAACCGGCCCTCAGGCGTTCGGGAAAGCCACCGCGTGGAAGGCGATGCCCTCCGCCCGCCAGGCGCCACTGGCGAGCAGCTCGTCGCGTTCCTCCGGCAACGCAGTGTAGAGGTGCTGGCCGCTGCGGCGCGACACCAGCTGGAACACCGGATCGAGGCCGCGGAAGGGGCGGTCGTAGGCGGTGAACACCGTGCCGAGGTTCTCGTAGTCGCCCCGGTTGCCCTGCAGCACCCGATCCGGATCGGTGGTGTAGATCGTGTCGTTGCGGCGTTCGCTGCGCAGGGCCACCACATCCACCACGAAGGAATCGTTCGGATTGGCGGAGAAGGGCACATCCACCAGCTCCCAGCCCTCCCCCACCAGGGTGCTGGCATCGCTGGAGCTGGCGGTGAGCTGCCACTCGCCGGTGATCGGATCCCGCAGCCGGAAGGCCACCGCCAGGTCGTTGGCCAGGTCGTAGGCGTTCAGGCTCTGGGCCGCCCAGCTCACCACGGCCGGGTCCCGCAGGGCCTGCTGGATCCGCAGCACCTGGCCGGGGCCGGGCTCGGTGTAGAGCGTGTCCGGCAGAGGGTTCTGGCCGGGGCCCCCGGGTTGTAGAGGGGGCTGTGGGTGCCGCTGCGCGGATCCGGCAGGATCACCCGCCGCAGGGCCGCCGCCGCCTCGGGGCTGGACGCCCGCACGATGATGTCGAACTGATTGTCGTGGTCTTCGGCGTAGGTGTAGGCCGGATCGGCGCCCAGGCCGGTGCCCAGATCGGCGATCCCCAGCACCTCCAGCCGGCCGCCCTTCACCGTCACCGGGCGCCCTGCCCGGCGGATCCGGCGCAACCCTCCACCGGCGCGGCGGGCCTCCAGCACGAAGAAGCGCTCGAATTCCTGGGGCAGCAGGCCACTCACCCCATCGGGGGAGAAGCCGCCGCTGGTGAACAGCCGCAGGCGGTAGAGATCCTCTCCGCTGCCGTAGTACTCCACGCCGTGGTTGGCCACCGACGCGCCGAAGCCCACCGGTGGATAGTCGCCGGCCAGGGAGAGGGGACTCAGCTTGGCGCCGGCCAGCTTCGGGCCATTGAAGGGGTCGTAGGGGTTGCTGCTGCCCAGGCTCAGGCCGCTGCCGTTCACCAGGCCCGGGGCGTGATCAGCTGCAGCGGGTTGTCGCTCGGCACCACCGAGAAGGTGGCCGGGTGCACCGAGGCGGGGTTGCTGCTGGGCAGGCGGTTGCCGAAGTAGCCGAACACCACCAGGGTCTGGCGTTCGTTGAAGTCGTAGTTGGGGTTCTGCGCCACGTAGAGGGGCGTCACCACCTCGCCGGTGTTGAGCGTGATCCGGAAGTTCTGCGGCAACACGGTGCTGGGGAGCACAGGGTGGCTGAACTCGATCGGCATCGCGTCCAGGAAGGTCTCGGGGATCGCCGTGGCGCTGAACCCCCCCCGCCACCAGTCCCACCCGGGAGGCGCCGGAGGTGATGTTGCGCAGCGGCGCGGCCGGATCGAGGCCTACCAGGGGCTGCACCACCCCGGCTCCGGCGGCGTAGGCCAGGGCGATGTCGTTCTCGCTGAGCAGGCCGGGGATGCCCTGGATCCCCTCGAAGCCGTAGCTCGCCGCCAGGATGCGCGGCGCCGCCAGGGGATCGCCGTAGATGTCGGCGGCGATCACGATGTTGCGCCGCAGCTGGTCGTAGGTGGAGCCCAGGCCCATGACCGTGGGATGGCGATGCCTGTCGCCAGGATCGCAGCAGCGCTCGGCTGGGATCGGTAGCGCCTGGTGCGGAGGGGGGGCCGTGGCTAGGGCGGGAGAACCTGCGCGTCGCCCATGGCTGTGGATCGTTCTGGCGGGGTGAGTCGCCGCCGGCTGCTGCAGGGCGGCGGCCTGGTGGCGGCCGGCTGGATGGCGGGGGCCTGGCGGCCCGGTGGGGCCCGCGCGGCCACGCCCGCGGCCCTGAAGGCCAAGCTGCAGGCCTGTCAGCCGGAGGGGGATCCCCTGGAGGCGCTGCTGGAGGGCAACCGCCGCTTTGCGGCGGCCTGGCAGCAGGCGGCCGCTCCGATGGACACCCAGGCGCGGCGGCGGCTGCTAGGCGACCTCCTCTCCGACAACTGCCAGATTGATCCCCAGGCCCTGGCCCGGGGGCAGAAGCCCTGGGCGGGGATCCTCTCCTGCGCCGATTCGCGGGTGTCGTCGGAGCTCGTGTTCGACCGGGGCGCCGGGGAGCTCTTCAACGTGCGCAGCGCCGGCAACACCGCCTTCGCCGATGGGGTGGCCTCGATGGAATACGCCGTGGCGGTGCTGGGGGTGCCTCTGATCCTGGTGATGGGCCACAGCGGCTGCGGGGCAGTGGCCGCGGCCCAGGATCCCAAGGCCCAGCTCACGCCCCTGCTCACCGACCTGGTGCGGCCGATCCGCGCCTCCCTGGTGCCGGGCGAGTCGCTCAGCGCCGCCACCAAGACCAACGCCCTGGCGGCGGCGGCGGCGATGCTGCGCAGCAGTGAGCTGCTGGCGGCGGCGGTGGCCGACGGCACGCTGCGGCTGCGGGCCTCCTACTTCGACATCGGCAGCGGGCTGGTGACGCTGCTCTGATCGCCGGCGGGTTCCGGGCCGCTGGCTTCTGCACCGGCGGCCTCCGCGCGGATCTGGGCCTTCGCCGCCCGCCAGAGCGCCTCCAGCTCCGCCAGGTTGCGGCCTTCCAGGGTCCCCCCGAGGGCCGCCTCCACCCGGGAGAAGCGATCCAGGAAGCGTCGGTTCGTGCCCGCCAGGCCCTCCTCCGGATCGATGCCGCACCAGCGGGCCACGTTCACCAGGGTGAAGAGCACATCCCCCAGTTCCTCCTGGGCGTGCCGCCGGTCGCCGCTGGCCACCGCCTCCTGAAGCTCCTCGAGCTCTTCGTGCACCTTCTCCCACACGCCGGCCATGTCGTCCCACTCGAAGCCCGCGGCGGCGGCCTTGCGGGAGATGGTCATGGCGCCGGCCAGGGCGGGCTGGCCGCGCACCTTGCCCGCCAGCCGATCGCTCAGGGGGCTGGGGGAGGAACGCTCCGGCTCCCGTGCCGCGGCTTCGGCTGCCTTGATCGCCTCCCAGCTGCGCCGCACGGCGGCGCTGTCGCCGGCGGCGCCGGCATGGGCTTCGGTGGCTTCCGGCGCGAACACGTGCGGGTGGCGCCGCACCAGCTTGTCGTGGATGCCGCGGGCCACCGCCTCCAGGTCAAACCGTCCCTCCTCGGTGGCGAGGCGGGCGTGGAGCACCACCTGCAGCAGCAGGTCGCCGAGTTCCTCCTGCAGGTGGCGGTCGTCGCCATGGCGGATTGCATCGGCCACCTCATGGGCCTCCTCCAGCACGTAGGGGATCAGAGAGGCGTGGGTCTGCTCCAGGTCCCAGGGGCAGCCCCGCTCGGGATCCCGCAGCTGATCCACCACGCTCACCAGGGCCGCCAGGGCGGGCAGGGGGTCGGTGCTCATCGCAGGCGTCGGCGCTGCGCCAACCCTCTCACCTCCTGCGGCTCCGGCGTTGGTTCTGGCGGCGTCCCCGGTTCCGGGGGTGGCGCAGCAGGCGGGGCAGGCGCGGCATCGGGTCGCCGTCCTGGAGCAGGTGCAGCCAGCTGCTGGCCTCCACGCCGGTGAGGGCCGCCAGCAGCAGAGGGCGCTGCTGCCGCCACAGGAGCGCGACGCCCTCCCCCAGGGCGGCGGGGGAAGGGGTTCCGAGGGGCTGCAGCAGCCAGCTCAGCAGGGTGATCCAGAGCGCCAGATAGCCAAGGCGCAGGCCGCTCCCCAGCAGGGGGCTGTGGGAGAGCAGCGAGCGGTGCGAAAGGCCGTGGCGGTAGGGCCACCACAGCCAGCGCAGCCAGCCCCAGCGGCGGGTGGCATTGGAGCGGGTGTCGAGGTCGGGGGAGAGCCACAGCCCCCCCACCAGGAAGGCGAGGCCCGCCCCGAGCGCCCCGGAGGGTCCGAGCCAGGGCCACCACAGCAGTCCGTAGGGAAGGCTCAGCAGGCAGGTGGTGCGGTCGTGGACGGAGCCGCTCGCCATGGCCGCGGTTCAGGCCGCCGGCGGGGGCGGCAGCCGCAGCAGCCGCTCGATCAGATCGTCGATGCTGCTTTCCTTGGCGGGATTGGCGCCGTTGCTCACCAGCTGCCGCCCCACCACATGGGCGCCGAGGTGGGCGAGCTGGAGTCGCAGGGCCGCCAGCACCGTGTGGCCGCCGCCGCCGGAATGGGTGGCGATCACGATCGGGCGGCCGTTGAAGAGGGCGCGGAAATCCGGTGTCTGCACCGAGAGCCAGGCGATGGCGCTGGTGAGCACCGGCGGAATCGAGCCGTTGTATTCCGGGGCGCACAGCACCCAGCGGGGGGCGGCGGCCAGCTGGGCCGCCAGGGCCGGCAGCGCCTCGGGAGGGCTGTCCTGCACCCGCGGGCTGAACAGGGGCAGCGGCACGGCGGTGAGGTCGAGCACCTCGGCCTGCACACTCCGCTCCCGGGCCCGGGCGACGAAGCGCTCAGCCAGCCGCAGGTTTTCGCCGTTGCTGGCGGCGATGGCGAGCAGATCGGCCATGCTCCGAGAACCCGGCAGGGGCGGACCCTAGGCCATTCCCCCCGCCGGTGCCCCTGCCATGTCGCCTTCTCCGGATGAGCCCCTGCCCCCCTGGCGGGCGCTGCTGCGCGGGGCCCGCCACCGGGAGGGGCGCTCCCCCCAGGCCCGCTGGCTGCAGCTGGCCACCGTGGCGGCCGACGGCACACCGCGGGTCCGCACCCTGGTGTTCCGTGGCTGGGCGGGTGCCGCCGCCCTCGACCTGCTCACCGATGGTCGCAGCGCCAAGCGGGCGGAGCTGGAGGCGCAGCCGGCGGTGGAGCTCTGCTGGCTGCTGCCCCGGGCGCGCTGCCAGTTCCGGCTGCGGGGTTCGGTGGCGGTGCTGCCCGCGGCCATCGAGCAGCCGGAACGGGCGCGCCACTGGCAGAACCTCACCCCCGAGGGCCGTGCCCTCTGGGCCTGGCCGCCGCCGGGGATGCCGCTGCAGGAGGAGGCCGCCTTTGCCGCCACCCTGCCGCCGGACACTCCCCTGCCGGAGCACTTCCACCTGCTGCGCTGTGCCCTCGAGCAGGTGGAGCTGCTGGAACTCAGTGGCGTGCCGCATCAGCGCCGCCGCTGGCGCCGCGCCGGCGGCTGGCGGGAGGAGCCACTCAACCCCTGAGGGGGGCTGGCTGCCGCCTTTCTTCCGCCGCCGGCGCGGGGTGGAGTCGGGGGGGCAGATGTCGAGCGGTCAGAAGAAGAACTTCAGGCCGATCTCCAACCCACTCTCGTTGATGTTGTAGGCGTTTTCGGGAATCTCTCCGTTGCTTCCGCTCAGGTGCAGGGTGCGCCAGGAGAGATTGAGCTGCGTGGAGTTGCCGATCGCATAGCCGAGACCAGCCTGGGCATTCCAGGAGTAATCGTTTCCATTGGTCAGACCGAAGCCGCCGAAATCACCGCGCGCGAACAACCGCAGGCGGGGGGAGAGGAACACCATCGCCTGGGTCCCCAGCAGAGGTTGGGCCACGGTGCCCCCGAACGATTGCTGCCTTTGGAGGTTCAGGTCCTCCAGTGTTCGCGACGCCTGCACCCGACGCCCGTCGATGGTCAGGGTCCGGTTGGGTCCCTGGCTCTCCAGTCCCAGGGTGTATTGCATGTCGACGAATCGCACCCCTGCGTAGGGAATGATGCTGAAATTCCCTGGGCTCGCCATGGCCGATTCCCGGTCCCCGAAGCGATAACGCAGGGCAAGGTCATAGATGCCCTGGATGTTGCCGATCGAGGCCTCCAGGCTGCGCTGGCCGTTCGGCGTGAGGGTCAGGCTGCGGCGGCGGCCATCCAGCGAGCGGGTTCTGATCTCCTGCACGGTGCCCTCGGCCCCCCGCAGGGAGACGTAGCTGATGTCGCTCAGCAGGCCGATCCGGCCGTGTTCGACGCTGCCGCGGATAAAGGCGGCTCCTGTCAGGGGCCTCAGCACCTGGCCCAGATCCAGATCCAGCTCGGTGTCGAAACCGCGCACGGTGGTGCTGCCGCTGGTGCGCAGGGGCGCGAAGCCATAGAGCTCCACGCTGCCGGCCCAGGGGGATGGGGCGGGGGCCTCGGGGCCGGGTGCTGCTGCCGGATCGGCAGGGGCCGCCCGCACCGGAGCGATCACGACCGCGAGCAACCCCGTGACGATCCAGGGGATGCCGGCCGGGGAGCGACGCTGGGAAGAGGGGCGCATGGGCCAGGCCAACCGATCGGAACCATCAAGGAACTTGATTAGGTAGCAAGCTCCGCAGCCAGCCCGGACAGCCCTAGAGTGGTACCTACGTACCAGGGGCGACGCCATGACTATGAACCGAATCCAATTCCAGCCTGGAATGTCCGTGCCCCAGTTCATGGATCTCTACGGCA
>JBJTWS010000044.1:0-4459 GCA_046081905.1 Synechococcus sp.
CGTTCCGGTTCGAGGGCCCCAGCCCGGGTCAAGAACTGGGCATCCTCCTGGGTATAGATGTCATTGGTGACCACAGCGAGCTGCAGGCGGTCTCGCAGTCGTCGACAGAGGGCCTCCACCAGGGCGGTCTTGCCCGAGCCCACCGGCCCGGCCACCCCCACGCGCAGCTTGCTCATCGCCCCGCTCAGCTCCTGAACAACCGGGAGTAGAGCTCAGCATGGCGCAGCTGGGCCAGCCCGGCGCCCACGCCCCCGCTCCAGAGCGTGCTCGGATCGGCCGTCGTCAGCGCCGCGGCCCGTTCAGCAATGAGGGGGGCCAGCTGCAGCTGCAGCCGCTGCCCCTCGGTGGGACCCAGGGGCACCAACCGCACGGCTGCGCTGATCTGGTTGGCCGTCCAGCCATAGAGATAGGCCTCTTCCAGCTCGGGAGAGCCGATTCCCAGGCAGAGGCCAGCCCAGGCGAAGGCCACGGGCCAGGCCAGCGGCAGGGGCTGGCGGGGAGCCCGCGGCCCGTTACAGGTCGGGGGCAGGGGCCAGCCGAGATCGGCGAGCAGCTGCAGCAGCGAGGCCCCCATCTGGCGCTGCTGGGCCCGCACCTCCGGGGCCTCGCGCAGGGCGAGCAGCCAGCCATCGCGATCGACCACCTCGGCCGCTGCGGTGTCATCCCCCTGCCGCCAGCGCTCCAGCGCCTGGCGCAGCCCGGCCAGGGCGGCCACCTCCTGGCAGAGGGTGCCGCGACCCAGTTCAGCCTGGAGCCAGCGCAGCAAGGCCCCCCCATCACCGATGCGGCCCGCCTGCACCAGCCACTCGAGGCCCTCCGAGTAGCTGAAGGCGCCCACCGGCAGGGCCGGGCTCACCAGCTGCAGCAAGCGCAGCCGAGCACCGGCGCCGGCCCCGGTCACTTCAGTGGCCATGGCCATGGCTGTGGTGGTGGGCATGGGCAGGCTCCGCATAGGCGCCGGGCTCGGGGCAGAAGGGTGCCTGCAACCGCTCCAACTGCAGGCCGCGGCGACGCAACAGATCCGCCAGCACGCTGTCGTCGAGCAACAGCAACCGATCGGCGTGCAGCTCCATCGCCACATGGCGGTTGCCCAGGTGGTAAGCGGCCTGGAGCAGGGCCAGGGGATCGGCGCTGCTCACCTGGAGCAGGGGTTCGGGAGCCGCCTCCACCCGTACCAGCGGCCCGGCGGCGCTGCCGGCCTGGGCCAGCAACTCCCCCGGCTCCAGGGCCGCGCCGCGGGGGAGCTGCAGCAGCAGATCCCGGCCACAGGTCGACTGGCGGCGCCCCCGCAGGCTGGTGCGCTCCTGGGCCGTGAGAGGCAGGGCCAGTGCCGGCGCACCAGGATCGGGCTGCCGGCGCTGCTCCAGCAGCAGGGGCGTGGGGGAGGAGGAATCACGCATGGGAGCACCCTGGCCAGCACCACAGCGGCACTCTGTAGTGATTGCTACGGGATTCGCCATGGGGGCAGCGGAGCATGCGCCCATGGCGTCCCGCACTCCCTGCCCGCTCCCCCCCGCCCCGGCGCGTGCCGACCCCTGGCGTGCTGAGGCGTGGCTGCGGTTTCATCGCCAGGGGGAGCGCACCAGCCACCAGGGCGGCGCCACCGCCCCGCTCAAGCTGCAGCGGGCCTTCCAGCAGAGCAGCGGCCACTGCGAACTCCCCCTGCTGCACACCGCCGGCGGCCTCGTGGGCGGCGATCAGCTGCAGGTTGAGGCAACCCTGGAGGCCGGTAGCCGGGCCCTGCTCACCAGCGTGGCCGCCCAGAAGGTGTACGGAACGGTGGGGCGCTCACGCCGGTCTCCCGACGGCAGCTGGGCAGAGCAGGCGCTGCGCTTCCAGCTGGCCGCAGGCAGCGACCTGGAGTGGCTGCCCCAGGAACTCGTGCTCTATGCCGACGGCCTGTTTGCCCAGCGGCTGGAGGTGGACCTGGCAGCCGGGGCCAGTTTCCTGGCCGCCGAGATCGTGCGGCTGGGGCGCACGGCCGATCAGGAGGCGCTGGGATCCGGGCGCTGGCGATCGGCCCTCAGCATCCGCCGGCAGTCGCCAGCAGGGCCGCGCTGGGAGCTGGTCGACCGCCTGGAGCTCGGGGGCCCGGCCCTGGGCGAGGAACACGGCCTGGCTGACCAGCCGGTGTTCGGCAGCCTGGTGTGGGCCGCGCCGGAACCCCTGGGCGGCGCCGCGCTGGCGAAGCTGCTGGACCAGTGCCGGGCCGAACGGGCTGGCCTGGAGGGGGAGATGGCCTGCGGCGCCCTGGAGCAGGGCCTGGTGGCCCGCTACCGAGGCCCCTCCAGCCAGGCGGCCCGCTACTGGTTCAGCCGGATCTGGCGGCTCACGCGGGCCCAGCGGGGGCTGGCGGCACCGGAGCTGCCGCGGGTGTGGCCCTTCCAGGAAACACCGTTCGCCGCCGACGCGCCCGGCGCCAGCGGTTCACCTTGAACGGGCCAGGGCGGGCCACCCCTGCCACAGTTGATTCATGCCTGTCACCCCATGCACCTCACTCCCCAGGAAAAGGACAAGCTGCTGATCGTGACCGCCGCCCTGCTGGCAGAGCGACGGTTGAACCGCGGGCTCAAACTCAACCACCCCGAGGCGGTGGCCTGGCTCAGCTTCCAGGTGCTCGAGGGCGCCCGTGATGGCAAGAGCGTGGCGGCCCTGATGGCCGAGGGCAGCACCTGGCTGAGCCGCGACCAGGTGATGGAGGGGGTGCCGGAGCTGGTGCACGACGTGCAGATCGAGGCCATGTTCCCCGACGGCACCAAGCTCGTGACCCTGCACGACCCGATCCGCTGAGCGCGCCATGTCCCCCCTCATTCCCGGCGAACTGATCCCCGAACACGGCGAGCTCGAGCTCAACGCCGGCCGGCCCGTGACCACGATCACGGTGGCCAACACCGGTGACCGGCCGGTGCAGGTGGGCTCCCACTTCCATTTCCACGAGGCCAACAGCGCGCTCACCTTCGATCGCGATGCGGCCCGGGGCCAGCGGCTCGACATCCCCGCCGGCACGGCGATCCGCTTCGAGCCGGGCGACAGCCGCGACGTGCAGCTGGTGCCCTTTGCCGGCGAGCGCCGCGTGTTCGGCTTCAACGGCCTGATCAACGGCCCCCTCGATTAACGCGAGGCGCCAAGCCAACCGCGCTCCGATCTGCCCCCGCTTCGCCGCCAGCCGACCCCCTCCCATGCCCTACCGCATCTCCCGCCGCGCCTACGCCGAGACCTACGGCCCCACCACCGGCGACCGGCTGCGGCTGGCCGACACTGAGCTGATCCTGGAGGTGGAGAAGGATTTCACCGTCTATGGCGATGAGGTGAAGTTCGGCGGCGGCAAGGTGATCCGCGATGGCATGGGCCAGGCCCAGACCACCCGCGCCGAAGGTGCGGTGGACACGGTGATCACCAACGCCCTGATCCTTGACTGGTGGGGGATCGTCAAGGCCGACATCGGCCTGCGCGACGGCCGCATCTGCGCCATCGGCAAGGCGGGCAACCCCGACACCCAGGAGGGGGTGACAATCGTGGTGGGGCCCGGCACCGAGGCCATCGCCGGCGAGGGGCACATCCTCACCGCCGGCTCGATCGACACCCACGTGCACTTCATCTGCCCCCAGCAGATCGAGACGGCCCTGGCCAGCGGCGTGACCACCCTGCTGGGGGGCGGCACCGGCCCAGCCACCGGCACCAACGCCACCACCTGCACCCCCGGCGCCTTCCACCTCGGCCGCATGCTGCAGGCCGCCGAAGGCCTGCCGGTGAACCTGGGCTTCTACGGCAAGGGCAACGCCTCCACGCCCGAGGCGATCGAGGAGCAGATCCGCGCCGGCGCCTGCGGCCTCAAGCTGCACGAGGACTGGGGCACCACCCCGGCCGCGATCGACTGCTGCCTCACGGTGGCCGACCGCTTCGACGTGCAGGTGTGCATCCACACCGACACCCTCAACGAGGCGGGCTTCGTGGAGGACACGATCCGCGCCATCGGCGGCCGCACGATCCACACGTTCCACACCGAGGGGGCCGGCGGCGGCCACGCGCCCGACATCATCAAGATCTGCGGCGAGGCGAACGTGCTGCCCAGCAGCACCAACCCCACCCGGCCCTACACCCGCAACACGCTCGAGGAGCACCTCGACATGCTGATGGTGTGCCACCACCTCGATCCACGCATCCCGGAGGACGTGGCCTTCGCCGAGTCGCGCATCCGCCGCGAAACCATCGCCGCCGAGGACATCCTCCACGACCTGGGCGCCTTCTCGATCATCGCCAGCGACTCCCAGGCCATGGGCCGGGTGGGGGAGGTGATCCTCCGCACCTTCCAGACCGCCCACAAGATGAAGGTGCAGCGCGGCCCGCTGGAGGGCGACAGCAGCCGCAACGACAACACCCGCCTGAAGCGCTACATCGCCAAGACCACGATCAACCCGGCCATCGCCCACGGCCTCGATTCCCAGATCGGCTCGGTGGA
>JBJTWS010000045.1:0-4745 GCA_046081905.1 Synechococcus sp.
ATCGGGCATGCCAATCCGCCGCGTCGCACCAGGGGGATGGCGCGCCAGCCAACCCCTCGGCCCTCCCGGCTGGAAGTGGAGCGCCGTGTCGCTGAGGGGCAGCTGTGGATTGCCCAGCGCATTCCGCTGGCGTTGATCTACGAAAAAGCTCGTGAAAGCTGGGGGGTGACCAACAGCCAGACGATCAACCGCTACCTCAACCTCGCCCGCGAGCGGATGGTGGAGGAACTGATCACCGACCGTCGCCGGCACCAGGCCGAGCAGATCTTTGCTCTCAACGACTGCGCTCGCCGGGCCATGGATGCCGAACAGTTCTCGGCGGCGGTGGGCGCCTTCCGGGTGATCGCCGAGATCGGCGGCCTGCTGCGGGCGCCGATCAAGCCGCCGGAGGCACGGCCGTGACCGGCCTGCTGATGCCCGAGACGGATCCCTGGGGGGATGCCGGCCTGCTGCACCTGCCCGTGACCACAGCTGCTGAACCTGCAGAGCCCCAGAGCCTGCGGGCCTTCATCGCCGAGGCCTACTCCCGCTACGGCTTCCACCGCTGGGCCGAGGTGCTGATCGAGCTGCTGCAGGCCGTGGCCGATGGCCAGCTGAGCCGGCTGATCGTCACGTGTCCGCCCCGGCTCGGGAAAAGCCTGCTGGTGTCCAAGCTGTTTCCCGCCTACTTCCTGCAGCGCTACCCGCATTTGTTCGCGTCGATCGCGTCGTACTCGGCAGAGCTGGCCTATGCCCACTCCCGCGAGGCGCGCCACTTCTACCGAGTGACCGGCCACCTGCTGGCCCGTGATTCAGCGGCGGTGGGCAACTGGCTGACGCGGCAGCGGGGCGGCTGCATCGCCGCCGGTGTGGATGGCCCGTTCACCGGCAAGGGCTACAGCCTGGGGATCATCGATGACCCCTACAAGGGCCCTGGTGATGCGGCATCACCGGCGATGCGGCAGAAGCTGATCGACTGGCTGCGCTCGGTGTGGCTCACCCGCGCTGAACCGGCCACCGTGCTGGGGGCGGACGGCAGGGAGCAACCGAACCTCTCGGCCCAGGTGGTGGTGCTCACCCGCTGGGACCACCAGGACGTGATCGGTTGGTTGTACAAGCAGGAGCTGGGGGAAGCACCGCAGCAGTGGACCGTGCTGGATCTGCCGGCCATCGCCGAGGACCCCAGCGAACGTCCCGAGCTGCCGCCCACCTGCACCCTGATCCCAGACTGGCGAAAGGCGGGTGAGGCGCTCTGTCCAGAGCGGTTCCCCCTGCCGGAACTGCTCAAGATCAGAGCCCGCCTCGGTGCCTACTGGTGGGCGGCGCTGTATCAGCAGCGGCCCAGCCCGGCTTCGGGTTCGATTTTCCTGCGGCAATGGATCCGGCCGCCGTTTCCCAGGGAAGGAACAAGCCAGGCGGCTGGCCAGCAGCGGCAGTACGCCCTGCTGGCCCTCTCCTGTGACCTGAGCTTCAAGGGTGAGGCAGAGAGCGACTACTGCGGCTTCTGTCTGGCGGGCCTGCTGGCACCACCAGCCCGCAATGGCATCCCCCGATCAGGTGAATCTCAGGGGCCGATGGCCCCGGCTGCGCTGGAGATCGAGGTGCTGTGGGCGGCCCGGCACCGCTTTGGCCTGCCGGAGGTGATCCGTTTCCTACCGGGTTGTCTGGAGGCGCTGGAGCAGCAGTGCCTCAGGCCCCATGCCGTGCTGATCGAAGACGCCGCCAATGGCCCGGCGGTGCTGCAGATGCTTCGGCGGCGGGTGCCGGGGATGCTGCCAATCACCGCCCGCGGCAGCAAGGATACCCGCGCCCATGCCGTTGCTCCCCTGGTGGAGGCCGGTCAGATTCGCTTCCACCACCGCGCCGAGCCGCTGGGGGAAGAAGCGATCCGCTTCCCCAAGGGCAGCAAGGATCTGGTGGATGCCTTCTGTCACAGCGCCCTGTGGCTGGAGGGCCGCTACTGGAAGGCCCAGGGCATCCAACCGGTGGTGACCCCACTGCTGGTGAGCCGGTGAACGTGCCGATGGTGTCCGCAGTGCGGGAACATCCCAGGCCATCCCTTGTGGCGAGCCCAGGGGCAGCCGTGCTGGCGCCGGTCGTGGTGCAGCTGGTGCTGCCGATCTCGGTGGTGCTGGTAGGCGATGCCGCTGGCGCAGCGCAGATGCTCAGGCAACGGCGCCACCTCCGGCCGGCATGCCATGCCCGGGCAGAACAGCTGGAGATCAACCTCCACGCTCTAGTACGCCACCATCCCAGACCCCAGGTTCAGCGGCCCCTGCGTTGCAAGCCGCGTCGACAACGGCCGGTGCGGCCCCATGCCGCTGCTGATGCCCTGGCGCTGGAGCACAGGGATCTGGCGGAGAAGATTGCCGGCAATTTTGCCAGGCGCACCGTTCACCCCAAGGAGGATCTACTGCAACTGGCGATGATCGGGTTGATCAGGGCGGCGCGCCGCTACGACCCCTCACGGGGCCCATTCCGGCCCTACGGGCGCACCTATGCCAATGGTGAGATCACGCACTTTTTGCGGGACAGTGGCTTTCTGCTGAAGGTGCCGCCGACGTGGCGGGAGATTCATGCACGGGGGCAGCGGTTACTCACCTCAGGAGTTGGTGTCGGCGAGATGCTGGAGCGAACAGGGCTTAGCCGCGAGCAGTGGATTCAGATCGTCGATGCATGCTCGGTGCGGGTGGTTGGTTTTCCCGTTGAGTAACGCAAAGCTCAGCCGCCACCCGACTGCTGCGCAGTCGGGTGGCGGCTGGAGCGTCTTGTTGGGCGCGATGAATTTCGATAAACCACTTCGGCTTGATACGCCAGAAATCCGTGCGAACGTTGCGCTGAAGCTCCTTCTTGGAATCCAGAACGACAGCTCCTTGCGGTCCACGCCAGAAAACGGCTCAATGCCAGAACGGGCGGCCATGTTCCAAGTGCCACTTGGTGGAAAGGAGCGCGAGGGGCGGCAAAGACTCCCAGGATTGAAAGGGTGACTCTTTGGGGGACGCTTGAAGGCCGAAGTACCGAAGCAGAGTGCGGATGTGGTGTGTTTCTGACCAGAGCTGCTGGTCCTCCGCGAAGATGCCGAGACGATTTGCTGCGGATTTAGCCTCTCGGTAGGTGACCCCCGCGAGTGCGGCAACGCTGGCGATGCCGCAGCCTGTCGGTTCCTTCTGAATGACTGGTTTCACAAAGCCACCTTCAGCTTGCGGCCGCCCGTGATGGAAAAGCCTTCGCGCTCGTAGAACGCCAAGGTTTTCTCAAACTGCGGAAGCGGCGGCGTTGTTACTTCCAAGCGTTTCCAACCCCGCGAAGCACCGAACGCCTTTGCCTGTGAGGCGAGACTGCGCCCCACCCCGCCTGAACGGTAACCTGGTCGGACGTAGAACTCCGGAATTGTGCCGAAGGTTCCTTCCGCGTAAAGCGCGTAGCTTTCATAAAGCGTCACAAAGCCGACTGCGCGTCCACCATCGTCGTGAGCGACAAAAACAAAGTAATTCTCAGCACGGAGAAACTCCTCAAGCCTGCCCGTCGCCTCGACAAGCTCGAAGTGAAACGAATGAACGCCAATAGCGTTCATGATTTCAGCCAGTAATTCGCCAACCATCACGGCGACCTCCCGTGCGTCTTCGGCGATTGCTCTTCGAATTGTGAAATTTGCGCTCATGTCATGGTGCCCAACGCTATTTCGGCGGATCCCCGCTAAGCGATAATGAGGCGCTTCATGGTCCGCATAAGAACACGAAGCCATTCCGAATTGAAGTCGAAACTCCCTGTGTTGCAGCCAATCCTAGGCAGGGAGCTGATCACGCCCGGTTCTTCTGCGAATCCACATAAGAACCCAACCCCTGTGGTCCGGTTGACCTACTTCCCTGGCGACCTGGCCAAAACGATGTAAATCCTGCTTGGATTGCAATAGGGGCCATTGATCCCTCTGGCAAGGGCGATGACCCCGCCATCAGACAGTGCCCACCACCCGCCGCCGCAGGTCAACGCTCCCCAGCAGCCCCGCCTCCACGCTGGAGACGCACTCCCTTGCGTGCCCCCCTTGGCTTGAGCACCCCACCCTCTCTGGCCTGAGGGAACGCCTGCAGCTGGTCTACGACTGCTGGACTCTGCTCGAACTCCCAGACGGCACCAGCCGCCGGCCGGTGTACCTCCCCCGGGGCATCGAGGAACCCGAGACCTGCTACCTCAAGCGGCTTGAGGCGGCCCGGCCCACCGGCTTCTACCGCGATGCGTTGCGCACCTACGCCGGGATGCTGTCTCGACTGGCATGGCAGGAGCTGCCCGATTCGCTCAACCGGGTGGCCAGTGATGTGGATGGCCAGGGCACCGACCTGGGGGTGTTCCTGTTTCTGGCGGACCTGCTCACCCTGCGGGATGGGGGCTGCCTGATCCTGCAGCTGCCGCCCCAGCACCGCTGGCCATCAGAAGGGGACCGGCTGGAGGCGCTGGCCAAAGGGGACCGGCTCTCCCTGCCGAGGCTGCAATTGGTGCCCCGGGGTGACCTGCTGAACTGGCGCCTGCCCACCGATACCGCCACGGCTGTCCCGGCATCAGGGCCGGTGGAAATCGTCTGGCGCGAGCCGCGCCGGCAGGCATTGCCGCCCCGGTTCGCCAGCGGCAATGCAGCGGTGCCCACGCTTGTAATCGACGCCCACGGCGGCCTGGTGCCCGATCCACAGGCCTGGCTCTACCGCAGTCTCTCGGTGACGGATGACGGGCTGGTGCTGCGCAGCTGGCAGGCCAACCCCAATCCCGGTGCCGTT
>JBJTWS010000046.1:0-4321 GCA_046081905.1 Synechococcus sp.
CTGCTGGCGGAGGCGCACCTGGGGGTGCTCTATGTGGACGAGCTCAACCTGCTCGACGACAACATCACCAACCTTCTGCTGGCGGCGGTGGGCAGCGGCGAGAACCGCATCGAGCGGGAGGGCCTCAGCCTCTCCCACCCCTGCCGCTGCCTGCTGATCGCCACCTACAACCCCGAGGAGGGGGCGGTGCGCGACCACCTGCTCGATCGCTTCGCCATCTGCCTGAGCGCCAACCAGGCGCTGGCGCTGGAGCAGCGGGTGGAGATCAGCCGCAGCGCCATCGACCATGCCGAATCCAGCGACGATTTCCGCGCCCGCTGGCAGGAGGAGACCGACGCCCTGGCCACCCAGCTGCTGCTGGCCCGCCAGTGGCTCCCGGATGTGCAGATCGCCCGCGAGCAGATCGAGAACCTGGTCAAGGAGGCCCTGCGGGGCGGCGTGGAGGGCCATCGCAGCGAGCTCTATGCCGTGCGGGTGGCCCGGGCCCATGCGGCCCTCAGCGGCCGCGACCGGGTGGAGGCCGACGACCTGCAGGTGGCCGTGCGGCTGGTGATCGCCCCCCGCGCCCTGCAGCTGCCGCCGCCGGATCCCGAGCAGCCGATGGAACCGCCCCCGCCGCCACCGCCGCCCCAGGGGGAGCAGCCGCCGGAGGATCCCGAACCGCCGGAGAACGAGCAGGAGCCCGACGAGCCCGAGAACGAAGACGAGCAGGAGCCCGAAGACGAGAACCCCGAGGACACCCCACCCCCGCAGGTGCCTGAGGAGTTTCTGCTGGATCCGGAGGCGGTGGCGATCGATCCCGATCTGCTGCTGTTCGGGGCGGCCAAGGCCAGAAGCGGCGGCAGCGGCAGCCGGGCGGTGGTGTTCAGCGACTCGCGCGGCCGCTACGTGAAGCCGATGCTGCCCCGTGGCCCGGTGAAGCGGATCGCCGTGGATGCAACGCTGCGGGCGGCGGCGCCTTACCAGAAATCCCGCCGCGAACGCGAACCGCACCGCAAGGTGGTGGTGGAAGACGGCGACCTGCGCGCCAAGCAGCTGCAGCGCAAGGCCGGCGCCCTGGTGATCTTCCTGGTGGATGCCAGCGGCTCGATGGCCCTGAACCGGATGCAGAGCGCCAAGGGCGCCGTGCTGCGGCTGCTCACCGAGGCCTACGAGAACCGCGACGAAGTCGCCCTGATCCCCTTCCGCGGCGAGCAGGCCGAGGTGCTGCTGCCCCCCACCCGCTCGATCACCGCCGCCCGCCGGCGGCTGGAATCGATGCCCTGCGGCGGCGGTTCGCCCCTGGCCCACGGCCTCTCCCAGGCGGCCCGGGTGGGCGCCAATGCCCTGGCCACCGGCGATCTGGGCCAGGTGGTGGTGGTGGCGATCACCGATGGCCGCGGCAACGTGCCCCTGGGCCGCTCCCTCGGCCAGCCGGAGCTGGAGGGCGAAGAGCCGGTGGACCTCAAGGAGGAGGTGAAGCAGGTGGCCAGCCGCTACCGGGCCCTCGGCATCAAGCTGCTGGTGATCGACACCGAGCGCAAGTTCATCGGCAGCGGCATGGGCAAGGAGCTGGCCGAGGCCGCCGGCGGCAAGTACGTCCAGCTGCCCAAGGCCAGCGATCAGGCCATCGCGGCCATCGCCCTGGAGGCCATCAGCGGCGTCTGAGGTCCAGCCGGCAGCCGGGTTGGTCAGCGGGGGTCAGCGGGCCTTGGGGGTGGTGCCATCCCCCCTGGCGGTGCGGGCGGGGTAGAGCTCCTCGAAGAAGGCCCCCAGGCCGATCGAGAGGCTGCGGATGCCGTTCATGAATTCAGGATCGGCAGTGAGGCGGTTCACATCGCCCCCCACCGCCTCCCAGCGGGCGGTGAGCTTCTGGGCATTGGCCACCGTGGCCTTGAGCTCCTCCACCGTGCGGGGGTTGTCGAGGGCGGCGGTGAGGTTGCGCACATGGCGGCTGGCCACCGCCGCCTCGGCGGTGGCCGTGTTGAGGTTGCCGAGGATCGGGTCGGCCTTCTTCACGGCGGTGTTGAGCTCCAGCACCAGCTTCTGGGCGTCCCTGAGGAAGCGGTCGGCCTGCACGGACGTGCGATCAAAGCTCACGGTGGTGCCCACCAGCTTGTCCACCAGCTTCTGGCGCTCGCTTTCGGCCAGCAGCCGCTGCATGGTTTCGGTCACGGTGCCGAGGGTGGCCTGGGCCCGCCCGTCGATGCGGCTGCCGTTGCAGAGGATGAGCTTGGCGTTGCAGCTGGGGCTGCGGGGGCCGGCGCTGGAGCCCTGCACGGGCTTGCCCTCACTGATCAGGGCCACCACCGCATCCCCCCCCAGCAGGGAGCCGGTGCCCACCTGGGCCACGATCGGCAGCGGCAGCCGCAGGTCGGGGTCGGTGATCTCCAGGTCGGCCACCACCGCCGAGGGGGTGACCTTCACCCGGCGCACGTTGCCCACCAGCACCCCCCGGAACGACACCGGGGAGCGATCCGCCAGGCCGGCGGCATCCTGGAAGCTGGCCTGCACGGTCCAGGTGCTGCGGCTCAGGGAGATGCCCTTGAGCCAGAGCCAGAGGCCGGCTCCACTGGCGATCGCCGCCAGCAGGGAAAAGCCCACCAGGGCCTCACGGACACTGCGGCGCATCGCTCAGACCTCCTTGGGCTGCATGGGGCCGTGCAAGCTGCCGCTCCGGAACTGCTCGACGTAGGGATTATCGTTGCTGCGGAACTCCTCCACGCTCCCCTGCCAGCGAAAACGCCCGTCGTAGAGCAGCAGCAGCCGCTCGCCGGAGCGCTGGATCGTGCTCATCACGTGACTCACCACCACGGAGGTGGCCTTCGCCACGGCCGTGGTGGTGACGATCAGATCCTCGATGCGGGTGCAGGCCACCGGATCGAGGCCGGCGGTGGGTTCATCGACCAGCAGCAGCGGCTGCTGGCCTTCGGAGCGGGAGGGATCCTGGATGATGGCGCGGGCGAAGCTCACCCGCTTCTGCATGCCGCCGCTGAGCTCCCCGGGCATCTTTTCTTCGATGCCGTAGAGGCCCACGGCCGCCAGGGCCTCCCCCACCCGCTCGCGGATCTCGGCTTCACTCAGCTTCCCGAAGCGATACAGAAGGAAGCCCACGTTCTCCCGCACCGTCAGGGAGGCCAGCAGGGCGGGGTTCTGGAACACCAGCCGCACGTCCGGCGGGTGGGGCTGATCCAGGCGGAGGTAGTGCTGCGGCACCCCATGCAGCCGCAGCTGACCGCTGGTGGGCAGCAGCAGCCCTGCCAGCAGCCGCAGGATCGTCGACTTGCCGGAGCCGGAGGGGCCCACCACCACCAGGCGCTCGCCGGGGTGCACCACCAGCTGGATGTCGTCGAGCACGAGGCTCTCGCCCCAGCGCATCTGCACGTCCACAAGCTCCGCCACCGGCACGGGGAGGGGCGCCACGGCGGACGAAGGCGAGGGGGCAACGGCCTTCGGCACGAGACAGCGCGGTGAGCAGGCCCCATCCTGCCGTTTCCCGCCAGTGCTTTCATCCGTACAGTTCGCTCAGACCGGACCGCCGATGGCGCTACGCATCCCGCCCGTGCCCCCGCCGCGCGTCCGCCGATGAACAGCCGGCACGCGCCGCGTCCCCCCCGCCGACCCCGCTGGATGGGACGGGGGGATCGGCGCCGCCGCGATCTGGTGAGCCGCTCCCGCCGCGCCGTGCGCTGGCTGCAGCCGGGGCTGGTGGTGAAGCGCTGGGTGCTCACCTCCGGCCTGGGGCTGGTGCTGGCCCTGCTGGGGGCCGCCGTGTGGGCCGACCTCAAGCCGATCTACTGGACGATCGAGACCCTCACCTGGCTGCTGGGCCAGCTCACCCAGGTGCTGCCGCGGGGATTCACCGGCCCCCTGGTCTTGCTGCTCGGGGTGGCCCTGGTGCTCTGGGGCCAGAGCCGCAGCTTCGGCTCGATCCAGCGTGCCCTGGCACCGGAGAAGGACACGGTGCTGGTGGATGCGCTGGTGGCCCAGCGGCGCCTCAACCGCGGACCTGGCATCGTGGCGATCGGCGGCGGCACCGGCCTCTCCACCCTGCTCTCGGGCCTGAAGCGCTACAGCGGCAACATCACCGCCATCGTGACCGTGGCGGACGACGGCGGCAGCAGCGGCGTGCTGCGGCGCGAGCTGGGGGTGCAGCCCCCCGGCGACATCCGCAACTGCCTGGCGGCCCTGGCCCGCGAGGAACCGCTGCTCACCCGCCTGTTCCAGTACCGCTTCCCCGGCGGCAGCGGTCTGGAGGGCCACAGCTTCTGCAACCTCTTCCTCTCGGCCCTCACGGCGATCACCGGCAGCCTCGAATCGGCGATCACCGCCAGCAGCCGGG
>JBJTWS010000047.1:0-5254 GCA_046081905.1 Synechococcus sp.
TGTGGGCAGCGGATCCGAGCAGGCAAATCCGTTGCAGCCGGTCGTGCTGCAGCCATTCGCTCTGATGCTCACGCAGGAGGTAGTTGACCTGATCAGGGCCAACTAGGAGTTCACAAAAAAACCGGTCCACCCCTGCCAAAATGGGTCAACCGCCCACTCCTTGATGCGAGGTCAACAGGAGCGAACGGGCTCACTGTCCTCCTCCGTCTCGATCGAGGATCGGATCCCGGCCAGTCATCCGCTACGGCGGATTCGCAAGCTGGTGGATCAGGCTCTCGATCGCCTCAATCCCACCTTCTGTGAGCTGTACGCCTCAGAAGGAAGACCGTCCGTACCGCCAGAGCAGTTGCTGCGGGCGTCGCTGCTCCAGGCGTTCTACGGGATCCGCTCGGAGAGGCTGCTGTTGGAGCAACTGGACTACAACCTGCTGTTCCGCTGGTTTGTGGGGCTGAGCCCTGATGATCCGATCTGGCATCCGACGACCTTCACCAAGAATCGCGAGCGGCTGCTCAACGAGCAGGTCATGGGCAAGTTCCTGCGGAAGCTGATGGCAGCTCCCGAGGTGAAACCGCTGCTGAGCAACGAGCACTTCTCTGTGGATGGCACCCTGCTGCAGGCCTGGGCCTCTCACACCTCCCTGGAGCGGATCGACGGGGAGGATGATCCGCCGCCTCCGGCCTCAGGAGCGGGCGAGGGTTTCGGGGAGCCCAAGGCTGGAAGGACGCGGGCCAAAGGCGACTTCCGCGGGGTTCGGCTCAGCAACAGGACCCACCGCTCCGGCACGGATCCAGGCGCCCTGCTGGCCCGCAATTCGACGGTGCACCCGGCCCTGCCCAGCTATCGCGCTCACATGCTCATGGAGAACCGCCATGACCTGGTGGTGGACTGCCGGGTGACGCCGGCGGATGGCTACGGCGAACGGGAGGCGGCCAAAAAGATGGCGGCAGACCTCCCCGGTAGCCACCAGAAAACGATCGGTGCCGACAAGAACTATGACACCCATGGATTCATCGCAGCGATGCGGCGGCTCGGCGTCACGCCCCATGTGGCCCAGAACACAGCGCGCTCCGGCGGCTCCGCCATCGATGGCCGCACCACCCGGCATGAGGGCTACGCGAAGTCCATCCATGCTCGCCGCGGCATCGAGAAGGTTTTTGGCTGGATCAAGCAGTTCGGCGGCCTGCGCCAGTTCAAGCTGCGCGGCCAAGGCAAGGTCAGTGCCGTGTTCGGGCTGCAGGTGATCGCCTACAACCTGATCCGGCTGGGCAACCTGCTCAGGCCCGTGGCGGCGGCGGCACGAGCAGGATGTTCTCCAGAAGGAGGAAAGGCCCAGGCTGCATCCGGCCAGCCAACGGGCCCAGCCGGATAGTTACGGCCGCTCAGAGGGCTTGAGCCATCTGATCAGGCCCCTTCTCAAAACCACGTGGGTCTTGGAGAAGGAGAAGGAACCTCGTGGCTGGGTTTTTCTGCAAACTTTTAAAGTTCGGACAGTCTATGGATAAAATTTGCTCCTGGAAGACCTGTGCAACCCGAGCACGTGGCAGCCAGGATCGATAGGCATAGTCTGCGCCTTCAACGGTGAATACTTCTGCCTCAGGAAATACTCGCTCAATGTCGCCTGCTCTACGACCTCGCACGAGTAAGCGTTCGCTGGTCGGATCGGTTTTTCAGCCACGACGGAATGACAAGTATCAGAGAAAAAGATCTGCGTATTGTGTGCGTAGATTTAAAACTAAGATGCAATTATCCAAGATTAACAATCGTTGCCAAGGCTGGAGCTTGAGGCGTGAGCCCTCTATTATAACTTTACGGAGTTATAAAGGTTATGCCCTGCCTGGGAGACTCATGGGATTCCGATCTCGCCCCTGGGACTACAGAGTATGCAAAGGCTGAGAAGGTAGTAGAAGAGCAGCTGGACAGACTGATTCATGTTGTGAACTTCTATTGCAGCGCTTACGGCAGGGGCTTTCCGGTTGACTTTCCAGGGGGCCATCGATTCTGGCTGCTACACGAGGATGACAAGCGACTTCTCGTCGCCATTCACCATCATCTAGGCTGTGATGGCATCAAAGCAAATGAAACGATGGACATATGGTCCTTGACAAGAACGTATCCGGAGAAACATTCGGATAAAGAGCAGATTGCGAAGGACTGCTATAGGCTTTCGCGAATGGGTGGATTGATAAGAAGATTTCTGCAAAAAGGAGTGAAGACCACGCAGTGTGCCCTTAAGGAGCAGATCGAAGATTATTATAGGATGGCAAAGTCAGGTCAATGGGATCATCTCCTGAAGCTCTGGATTGACTCACCACTCCTTTCAAGCCGGTGCAGCCGCTATTCGCATCCCGATTCAAGTTGGACGTTCCTGCACCAAGCGGCGTATTTCGGGCATCAGGATGGATGCCGCGCACTGATCGCGAAAGGAGCATTGGTTGACGCTCGAACACGCGATTATCGCTCTCCTTTAGAAGTTGCAGAACAGAATAAACATTCGGAAACTGCTGCGCTGTTGAGACAAGCCTCACTTGGCCAGGGCTCTCTCTGGGAGCCATCCCCAGATCCGGACATCCTCCCTAGCAGCAATCTCTGGAATAGAAGCAAGAAAGTTGTTGCCTCAGTTGATCTCTTTACTATGTTTGATGGGTGCATCATCAGAGTTCCCAAAGGCGAGGAGTACTACGAAGACGAGTATAAGCGTATACTAATTACCCGTTCCGGCGGCTTTGCGCCGGAATCATCATGCTTCAACCAAAACGCTGATTGCGAGATGTCTGCGGAAGCTTATTTGCATGAACATGAGAAGGATATGCAGGTCGCAACTCACGAAGCAGGCAATGTGAGCAGTGGTAGCGATGGGCCTCAAGTGGCTGAGTTTAGACACAAGGCCCTTCTCATCAATATCAACCAGAGCTCGAAGGAATGGTCTCTTTACGATGCCACTCGTTATGCTTGGAAAATTGACAAGCAAAGAGCTAGCCAGGCAGAAGTCATTCTCGCTACAATTCATGGTGTAATCGTAGGCGCATTTGTCGCCGACGAATGGCTTGAAGCGACGTTTGACAACTTTCTCGATCGCGCGGAAGATGGGGGTGCTCCAGGTCGCTACGGGTTCATCGGCAAAGAAGCCACCGAGGAGATAATGAAGCTATACGTAGACAAGCTAGTTCCCGGAAAATACCAGAAGAAAGGTGCACAAAACCCAATCAGATATACGTGGTAATCAGGTCCAGGTCAATAGCCACATTCAAGTGAGTGCCAACCAGTCGATCATCCGCTCGATTGCATGCCGAGGTGCTCGGCATTTGCGGCGCAAGTCTTGAGAAATCCGCTCTATGCGAAGATCAAATCAGGCATTCTTCACGCGGGCACTGTCGCTATCAGAAATCTCATTGATAGCCAACCTTGTCTTTACTGTTGTCAATTCCCGCAATGTGTTTCCAGTGCAATTCCTCGCGAGCGTTGAGCTGCTCGAGTATTCGACGTAACTGTTGATGGCGCATGTCCTATCGCAGTGGTGGTGATCAGATGGAAGGGTTCGGCAGCCTGCGCAACACCAGCTGTTCGATCATGGCTGGTGCTCAAAACCTTTCCCGACGATGAGGGTTGTGAAATCACCAGGCTTGTCTACAGATCAGCCGGTGTTGGGCTTGCCTTTGCCTCTGCATGAATCAGCTCCAGATCCAGGGTGTCAGCCAAGGCCTCGAACTTCGCCTCCGGCTGGCTGTGCAGGACCCGGATGATGTCTGCACCGGGCGCTATGGCCTGAGCGAGTACAGCGCCCGTGTCACTGGCGAGCTGTGGCACTCGCCGCAACAGTGCCTCGGGCAGCTGATTTGGCGTCACCGTCATGGCTGTGTTCTGCACCCAGTCGAACGCTGCCCAGCAGGCCCCATCCTGCAGGGGCAGTGAGGTGAGCATGAACAAGCACTGGGGGCATGGATTGCCAGCTGTACCACACGTCGCTCCAGTCGCTCTAGCGCTGTCGGGAGCGGTTACTCCACCTGTGCAGTCGGCGGGATGGCTGCGGCGATCGACTCGTCGTGGCAGTTAATGCCCTGCAGGGTAACTGTCAGCCGCTGCTCAGCGGAGCAGCACAACACCTCATCAGGCAGCTGCTCAATCAGGGCCTGACCGAACTGCTCCACCGCTTGGAGAGTCTCCTGTGATGGGGAAGCACTGTCTGCGCCCAGGGGAAAGAGGAGGCAATCTAACCGCCACTCCAGCCAATGGCGGGCAGAGGCGATCAATCCCCCTAACTGTTGTTGGTCCCTGAGCAACCCATCGGCGTCATGTCCCCCGGGCCACTGCACCACCGACGTGCTCAACCCACCCGCCACCAAATGTGGCTGCAACCACTCGATCAGCCTTTCTGTGGCCGCCTGCCCAGCGCCATCGCCATCAAGGGCGATCAACAGGTGCAACATCCCCTGGCACCTGAGCAGCTGCAGCTGTAACTCCGACACGCTCCTGCCCAGGCAGGCCACGGAGTTGGTGAACCCCGCCTGGTGGAGCTGGATCACATCCAGCGGACCTTCCACCAATGGCGCTGTGCCCTCATTTCGGATGGCGTCGGCTGCCTGATCCAGGCATAACACCAGCCCGTTGCGTTTAATGAGCAGGTCGCCAGTGCTGTTGCGGTACTTGGGTTGCTGGTTGCCTGTGGCACGGCCGCAGAAGCCCACGGTCTGGCCGGAGGCGTCATTGAGGGGGATCGTTACGCGCCCGCCGGCAAAGACCAGCTGCCAAGTGATTGCCGTGTCGGCGCTTATGCCGCGGGAGCGGAGGGAATCGGCGCCTGTACCGCCCTGGTCCCTTTCTGCTGGTGTTCTCCCATCAGACCACTGTGCAATTCCAGCACCTCAGCCCGATGGATCCATGGCATCAAGTCAGGCGGTGGTAGAGCTCTTGGTTCTTCTCAAGTACCCATTCCACAGCAGCCTCAAAGTCAGCAGATTGCTGCGCCAGCAGATCCCGTACGGCCACCGCAGCCAACTCCGCCTCGGGCACCTGCAGCCGCGTGGCGGCTTCTCACAGGGCCTTGTCTGAGTTGGGTGCCTGAGCTTGATGGCGATGGTGATGGCCATGGCCAAGTTCTCCTCTCGCTCAGGATGGAACCATCACTGGGCAATGGTGACCCTCGACGGGTCAGAGGCTCATGGAGCCGGCCCTGGCCTGGAGCCCCTGCCCCACCGGCTCCCGGTGGATCGGCTTCGCGCAGCCCTCCTCATTGTCCGGGGCGGCCTCAAGGGCTGAC
>JBJTWS010000048.1:0-3992 GCA_046081905.1 Synechococcus sp.
TCGCACGATCCACACCTTCCATACAGAAGGAGCGGGCGGCGGCCACGCGCCGGACATCATCCGCATCTGCGGTGAGGCGAATGTGCTGCCGAGCAGCACCAACCCCACGAGGCCCTACCCGCGCAACACGCTCGAGGAGCACCTCGACATGCTGATGGTGTGCCACCATCTCGACCCGAAGATTCCCGAGGATGTGGCCTTCGCCGAATCGCGCATCCGCCGCGAGACGATCGCCGCCGAGGACATCCTCCACGATCTGGGCGCCTTCTCGATCATCGCCAGCGACTCGCAGGCGATGGGCCGGGTGGGGGAGGTGATCCTGCGCACCTTCCAGACAGCCCACAAGATGAAGGTGCAGCGCGGCGCCCTGCCGCAGGACAGCAACCGCAACGACAACACCCGCCTGAAGCGCTACATCGCCAAGGTGACCATCAATCCGGCCATCGCCCACGGCATCGACAGCCAGGTGGGTTCGGTGGAGGTGGGCAAGCTGGCCGATCTGGTGCTCTGGAAGCCGGGTTTCTTCGGGGTGAAACCGGAGCTGGTGGTGAAGGGCGGCTCGATCGTGTGGGCGCAGATGGGCGATGCCAATGCCTCGATTCCCACCCCGGGCCCGGTGCATGGCCGGCCGATGTTTGCCGCCTTCGGCGGCGCCCTCGCCGCCAGCTGCCTCACCTTCGTGAGCCAGGCGGCCCTGGAGGAGGACCTGCCGGCCAAACTTGGCCTGCAGCGCCGCTGTGTGCCGGTGGTCAACACGCGCGGCATCGGCAAGACCAGCATGCGCAACAACACGGCCCTGCCGGCGATGCAGGTGGACCCGCAGACCTACGAGGTGTTCGCCGATGGTGAACTGCTCACCTGCGAGCCGGCCGAGGTGCTGCCGATGGCGCAGCGCTATTTTCTGCTCTGAAGCTCGGCGGTTCAGGCGCCGTCCACATCTGGCAGGAATCCGAGGAAGCTCCCTGTGCTCGGAGCGCAGGGATCAGCTTTCCTCGTCTTGTTGCCGCTTGCGATCGCGGCGCTCCTGGCGCTGGCGCTCGCGATCGCGCTGGCGGCGCTGGCGCTCTCTGTCCAGCTTCAACTTGCGGATCTTGGCCGCATTGCGCTTGATCTCCTTTGCTCTCAGGGCACTGGCGCGTTTATCTCTGTTTTTCACCTCGGACCAGAAACGTCGCCTGTCTTCGCTGGAGCGGTTGCGCCTGAAAGGCTGAGCGAGAAAGGCAAGCAGTGATCTGAGCGGCGCCAGGAGCTTGGCCGGCTGCAGCCCAGGTGCCCGGCGTTTGTTGAAGAAGGATTGCAGCAGGCTCTCTTGCTTCAGGGGATCCCAGGAAAGAGCAGCGAAGGAAAGAGAGGAAATCAGTGCTAAAACAGCAGCCCTTAATGCCTGTCGGTATAAGGTCTTGAAGGCGTCCGCATCAGGCTTTGGCAGCGATGCGAGTAATCTGCCACGGGTCTGCAGAACAATCCTGGCAAGATTGGCTTTTAGAGTAGGGAGAGGACTATTTATATCTGCATTTTCAATGCTGGGACCCTGCAAAGCGAGCATGCGGGTTTGCAGTTCGGCTGATGAAGAAGCTCCCTGAATAGCATTGAGAATACTGCTTGCCTTGGCATTTATAGCCCTAGCCTGAATGCTTCTACCCTGGGAAACATTAGCGTAACCTCGCCAGGACGCGAAAGCAAGCAGTGGCACAAGAAGAAGAAATAAAACGGACAGGAACGCCGATAATCCACTAATAAATCTTTTGGACAGCTGAATTCTATTATTATAGGAATCGAGACCTGCGGCGACATGGAACAAAAGAACGCCAACGATTGGGATCGAGACCGAATTAACCATAAAACCCGAGGTTTCAATTATCCATAAAGGATCAAGCAATCTAACTGGATAGGCTTCGAACAAGAAAGAAATAAAATAGATTAATAACAATCCAACAGAAGATGCAGACAGCAGGTAGACGAGGCCAGGAGACGCTCCAGTCTGCTGAAAGTCATGAGCGTCAAATTTTTTATCTACGTCCCTGTCAGGCTGGGCCTTTTGTTCAGGTGAATCAGGAGTTGGCATGAAACAGACGAGCCAATCAAGAACTCAACATTAAATTGCGGGCCAGAGTTAACTTGGCCCGCAAACAAAAACACAATGGACTGGGAGGACTAGAACCGCAGTATTCATGCAACTGATTTGATCCGCCTACGAAGGCGACGAGTCATAGAGAAGGCTGCACCTGCACCAAGGAGTGGAAGAGGGGAAGGGGCGATAGCGCCAGCAGGGATATTATAGCCGTAATCAACAAATAATGTACCCGAAAATTTTGTAGCCGTGAAAGGTATTGGCTCTTGCGGATCATCTTGGGCAACAATGAGACAGGTATTAGTCGAAGCTCCAGTCAACGTCGTACAATTTGCATACTTGTAAGCAGTTTGGTAGGAGGTGATTTGCGGTGAACCAGTAAAGTAATTGCGCTTAGCAGTAGTATCGAGTGAGAGTGATGAAAATGGCTGAGACCAAGTGCCCGAAGCAGATGTTACAATTAATTGTGTAGCATTAGGGACTGTATCTGTTCCTGTAATAACGGAATTAAAAGCACTTGAAGTGGCACTCATGCCGCCGAAGCCGTACGAAAATGTAGGCGCAGCCTCAGCGGTCATCTTCCTGCCAGCAGTAGATGTATTAGTCTTCTGCAAAACAATTTGCTCGCTGAAGGCACCGTTAACAATTCTTAAGTTGATGCTAGTGAGCCATTCGGCAGGCCCCGCAGTGAAAGGAGCAAAACTGATAGGCGACGATGCCGCGGTACCGTTTGTAGTAAACGAACCAGCGTTAACCGATTGGATACTCAATGCGCTGGCAGGGCCTGCCCCAGCAACAAGTCCAACAGCACCTCCAACCACAGCAAGTAACTTGAAGTTCACAATGAAACAGCGATTCCTACGAAAGCTAGCATGCCTGCCCCTCGAGGGGGGGGCTCCCGGGGGCTGTTTGGGGATTTGTCAGCAACCACTGGCATTTGCCCTGTCGGAGGAACTCCTGGAGGCGCCTGGGCCTGGAAGGGCGCAAAGTCGGTAACAACCGCCACCGGAAGGGGTGAAGGCTACGCCTCAGGATCCCCCCAGCAGCAGGCTTTCTCTTGTTCGCGGACTACCGCCCCAGCCACGGCTACGACGAGTATTTCCGGGCTGCCGACCAGCCCCGCTCGGCCCTCCAGCCCCTGCTCTCCTCCCTGGGCCGGATCGGGCTGGAGCAGCTCAACCGCGACCACGCCGCCGCCGCGGCCCTGCTCAAGCGCCTCGGGGCGACCTTCCGGCTCAACGACTCCGGCCGCCAGGGCGTGGAGCGGATCCTGCCCTTCGATCCCCTGCCGCGGCTGATCGCCGGCGACGAGTGGGAGCAGCTGGAGCGTGGCCTGTTCCAGCGGCTGATGGCGATCGACCTCTTCCTGGCCGATGTCTACGGCCCCGGCCGGATCCTCGACGACGGCGTGGTGCCCCGCGAGGACGTGGAGAGCTCCCAGGGCTGGCGGCCCCAGATGCGCGGCATCACGCCACCGCTCGGGCGCTGGTGCCACATCTCCGGCCTCGATCTCGTGCGCGACGGCCAGGGCACCTGGCGGGTGCTGGAGGACAACCTGCGCTGCCCCTCCGGCGTGGCCTACTTCCTGGAGAACCGGCGGGTGATGAAGCGCATCTTCCCCAGCCTGTTCGCCGGCCGGGCCGTGCAGCCGATCGACAACTACGCCTCCGAGCTGCTGCGCACCCTCCAGGACCTCGCCCCCTGGACCGACTCGCCCAAGGTGGTGCTGCTCACCCCGGGCGTGTTCAACAGCGCCTACTTCGAGCACAGCTACCTGGCTCAGCAGATGGGCATCGAGCTGGTGGAGGGCCGCGATCTGGTCTGCGAGGGCGAGCGGGTGTGGATGCGCAGCACCACCGGGCTGACGGCCGTGGATGTGATCTATCGCCGCATCGACGACGACTTCCTCGATCCGGCGGAG